>JBFGUQ010000093.1:0-8006 GCA_041565515.1 Rhodocyclaceae bacterium
GCCCAGGCCTCGCGCCACCAGGCCCGCGGGCGGCCCGGCGAACGCGTGGCGCACCACGCCCGTCCACGCCAGCAGGCCGGCCTGCGCCGCGAAGGCGGCGCCGAACCACGGCGCCGCCCAGTTGATGCTTGCGTAGCGGTCGACGTGAAACGCCAGGCCGACCCAGCACCAGGCGAGCACGAGGACGACGGCGGCGCCCTGCGCGCCCGTGCGACCACCCACCCGGAGCAGGAGCGGGATGGCCGCACCGAGTGCGAGCGCCACGATCTGCAGCGGCCAGATGTCCGCGTTGTAGAGCTCGAACAGGCGGTAATACGTCCGTGGCGAGAACAGCAGGAAGTCGGACGGCGAGTAGGTCCACCACTCCGACATCAGAGCCGCTCGACGTGCTCGATCATGCGCCGGCGCATCGCCTCGTCGGGCAGGCGGCCTCTCGCCGCCCCCATGTTCTCGATGACGTGGGCGACCTGGCTGGTGGCGGGAATGGCACAGGTGACCGCCGGGTGCGAGACGATGAACTTGAGCAGGAACTGCGCCCAGTTCGCGCAGTCGATCTCGGCCGCCCACGCCGGCAGCCGATGGCGCTGGACGGCGTCGATCAGGGCGCCCCGGCGGAACGGCCGGTTGACCAGTACCGCGATGCCGCGCTCGCGCGCCAGGGGCAACAGACGCTGCTCGGCCTCGCGGTCGACGATGTTGTAGGTGAACTGGACGAAGTCGAGCGGCCGGCTGCGCATGATCTGCTCCAGTTCGCCATGGCGTCTGCCATGGGAGGTCGTCATGCCGACGTAGCGCAGCGTCTTCGCCGCCTTCATCGCGAACAGGGCCTCCAGATGCGCCTCCCAGGCAAGCAGGTTATGCACCTGCATCAGGTCGAAGCGGGGAATGTTCCAGGCACGGCGAGATTCCTCTATCTGGTCGGGTCCGAGTGCGCCCGAGCCGATCCACACCTTGTCGGCGGCGAAAACCGGCACAGCGCCGCCGAGCTTGCGCAGGCCGTGGCCGATGACCTGTTGCGCGGAACCATACATCGGCGACGAGTCGATCAGTCGCCCGCCGGCACCGAAGAAGGCCCGCATCACCTCGGCGCAGGCATCCCGGGCAACCGGGTCGTCGCCGACATTAAAGGTGATCCAGCTTCCCAGGCCGACGACCGGCAGCGGCTCGGCGCTGACCGGGATGGGGCGGGTCAGCAGCCTCGGCTGTTCGCTCAGCGCGCGCGCCGGCCACAGGAAAGGACTCGCGCCCGCTGCTGCCAGCGCGGCGAGCACCTTCCGCCGGCCGATCGAGGAGGTTTCCGGGGTGTCTGCCATGCTCTGCCTCCTGAACGCGCAGCGCGCGGCCCACGACACCGTGGTGCGCCATGTCCGCCTGCGCGGCTGCTCAGTCGACGAAGAAGTCCGGCAGGAATTCCCGCGTGCCGGGCGTCACGCTGTAGCGCTCGAGGTCGGTATGGCCGTGGCGGGCAAGCAGTTCGTCGTCGATGAAGAAGTTGCCGGTGGTGGCCTTGGCGTCGCTGGTCAGGATCAGGTAGGCGGCGTCGGCCAGGATTTCGGGCTTGCGACACTTCGAGATGTCGGCGCCCGGAATCATCTGCAGCGCCGCCGTGGCGATCGCGGTGCGCGGCCACAGGCTGTTCACGCCGATGCCGTGCGGGCGGAACTCCCCGGCATGACCGAGCGTGCACTCGCTCATGCCGTACTTGGCCATGGTGTAGGCGAGGTGCGGCGCGAACCAGTGCTCGCGCATGCTCAGCGGCGGCGACATGTTGAGCACGTGCGGGTTGCGCCCGGCCCGCCCCGACTCGATCAGCGCGGGCAGGCAGGCCTGGGTGCACAGGTAGGTGCCGCGCACATTGACGCCGAACATCAGGTCGAAGCGCTTCATCGGCGTCTGCGCCGTCGGCGTCAGGCTGATGGCGCTGGCATTGTTGACCAGGATGTCGATGCCGCCGAAGCGCTCCACCGTCTGCGCCACCGCCGCAAGCACGCTGGCCTCGTCGCGGATGTCGCCCGGTATCGGCAGCGCCTGCCCGCCTGCGGCAGCGATCTCCTCGGCGGCGCTGTAGATGGTGCCGGGCAGCTTCGGGTTCGGGTCGGTGGTCTTGGCGATGATCGCGATGTTTGCCCCGTCGGCCGCGGCGCGCAGCGCGATCGCGAGGCCGATGCCGCGGCTCGCGCCGGTGATGAACAAGGTCTTTCCCGACAGATTCATCTGTTCCCCCTTCGGCTTGGTCCGGACCTCGATTATGCCCCGCGCGGGTCAGTGTGCGGGTGCGCGGTCAGTCGCCGGACGCAGGCGGCCTGCGCGGCGGATGAATGGCGTCCGCGCCGCCACGGTCTAAACTAGGGCGATGCCAATCGAGCCGTCGCCCCCGGCGCCGACGGCCAGGGACATGGAGGCCGAACCGATGAATGAACTCCGCCGTCGCGTGCTGCAGGCCCTGAGCCTCGCCGGCCTCTGCACCTGCGTCGTCGGCGCCTCGGCCCAAGCCGAGGACGCCGCCGCCCAACGCCATCCCGACATAGTCTCCGCCACGGTCGAAGCGCGCGAGGCCGACACCTTCGATTTCGCGGTCACCGTGTCCTCGCCCTACGACACGCCCCGACGCTATGCTGACGCGTTCCGCGTGCTCGCTCGTGACGGCACCGTCTTCGGCGAGCGCAAGCTGCTGCACGACCACGCCGGCGAGCAGCCCTTCACGCGCGAACTACGTGGCGTCGCCATCCCCCGCGCGGTGCGGATCGTGGTCATCCAGGCGCGCGACCAGCAGTTCGGCTACGGCGGCAGGACGGTCGAGCTCGCGCTGCCCGGGCGCTGACCGGCGTTGTCGATGCCCGTCGGAGATCGCCCCCGCGCATGAACAAGAGGATCGTCGGCTTCCATCAGGACGAAGAGCAGCACTGGGTCGCCGAACTCGAGTGCGGGCACGACCAGCATGTTCGCCACGATCCGCCATGGTTCTGTCGCCCCTGGGTGGTCACGCCGGAGGGCCGGACGGCATTTCTCGGCCACCGCCTCGACTGTCGGAAATGCGATGCCGGCGCCCCCGCGGATCGCGCCGCCTGAGCCTGGCCAGGCGGGCAAGCGGCGCGGCCGAGCGTGCTCCGCGGCCCGCCCCACGGGGTCGCACGCAAGCGGACGCACGCCCCGACGGGAACGCCGGCGGCGTGCGGCATTCCAAGCGGCATTGCATGACGCAGGCGGACAATGACCATGGACTGGATCGAGGGCCGGGTGCTCGGCCGCCACGACTGGACGGAGCACCACCACTCGCTGCGCATCGAGGCCCCGCTGCCCGAATTCGAGGCGGGCCAGTTCGTGCGCCTCGGCCTCGAGATCGATGGCGCCCTGGTGGGCCGCCCGTATTCACTGGTCAATCCACCCCGGGAGCCGACGCTCGAGGTGTATTTCGACGTCGTGCCCGGCGGTCCGCTGTCGCCCAGGCTCGCCCGGCTCGACGCCGGCGCTGCGATCAGCCTGGGCGCGCGCGCGCACGGCTTTCTGGTGCTGTCGCAGGTGCCCGAAGGGCGCGACCTGTGGCTCATGGCCTCCGGCACCGGCATCGGGCCCTTCCTGTCGATCCTGCGCACCGACGAGGCCTGGCAGCGGTTCGAGAACGTCCGCCTGGTGCAGGCGGTGCGTCTGGCGCACGACCTGGCCTACGCGGAGACGATCGCCGCCATCGCCGCACGCCATGGCACGCGCTTTCGCCACCTGCCCTTCGTCTCCCGCGAAGCCTGCGACTTCGCCATGCCCGGCCGCATCCCGGCGGCGCTGGCCAGCGGCGCCCTGCAGGCAAAGGCCGAACTGGAAATAGGCGCCGACGCCAGCCGGGTGATGCTGTGCGGCAATCCCGGCATGGTGGCGGATACGACGAGCGCACTCGCCGCCTTCGGCCTGGTCAGACACAGGCGCGGCGAAGACGGGCAGATCTGCCAGGAAAACTACTGGTGAGGCGAAGCCCTTGCATCGCCCGCGCTCCGGGTGAATGCTCAGGCCGACGCCGAGGCCACCAGCGCGATCAGTTCGTCCACCGCCTCCTCGCTCGTCGCCCAGGAGCACATGAAGCGCGCGCCGCCGCCGATGAAGGTGTAGTAGACCACCTCCTCCTCGTGCAGACGCGCGGCCGCGGCTGCCGGCAGGTTCACGAACACGCCGTTGGCCTCGCACGGCGAGATCAGGCTGACGCCGGGCAGGGCGCATAGCCCGGCCGCGAGCCGCGCCGCCATTGCGTTGGCGTGGCCGGCATGGCGCAGCCAGGCGTCGTCCTCGAGCATGCCCAGCCAGGGTGCCGACAGGAAGCGCATCTTCGAGGCGAGCTGGCCGGCCTGCTTGCAGCGCCAGGCGAATTCCTCCGACAGCGTGCGATCGAAGAACACCACCGCCTCGCCGACCGGCAGGCCCATCTTGGTGCCACCGAAGCAAAGCACATCGACGCCCACCCGCCAGGTGAGGTCGGCCGGCCGCACTCCGAGGGCCGCCACCGCATTGGCGAACCGTGCGCCGTCCATGTGCAGCCTCAGGCCATGCTCGCGCGCCGTGGCCGACAGCGCCGCGACCTCTTGGGGGCGATAGACGGTGCCGGTTTCGGTCGTCTGCGCAATCGACACCACCCGCGGCCGCGGGTAATGGATGTCGCTGCGCTTGGTGGCGAGCAGGCGCACTTCTTCGGCCCGCAGCTTGCCGTCGCGGTGCGGGGCGGTGAGCAGCTTGGTGCCGTTGGAGAAGAACTCGGGCGCCCCGCACTCGTCGGTCTCGATGTGGGCCGCCTCGGTACAGATCACGCTGTGATAGGACTGGCACATCGTCGCCAGCGCGAGCGAGTTCGCCGCAGTGCCATTGAAGACGAAATAGACGTCGCAATCGGTCTCGAACAACTCGCGCAGGCGATCGCAGACGGCCAGCGTGAGGGCGTCGTTGCCGTAGGACGGCAGCCAGCCGGCGTTCGCCGCCTGCAAGGCGTCGAGTCCTTCGGGACAGATCCCGGCAGTGTTGTCGCTGGCAAACTGGGTGCGCCAGCCGGGCAGGTCCTTGTTCATCGCATCTCTCCGGGCGCCGGGCGCGGCGCGAGTCGGGTTTTGTCGCGATCTCGGGTGGCACCCGCGGCGGCACCAGCGGATCACGGCACAGGTGGCAATGTACGCGATTGGCGATCGACTGCCGATCGGGGCGAACCGCAAGGCCGGGCGCCCTCTTGCACCGACGCGAACCAAGCGCGGCGACGCGCCTCTATTCCCACATGGGGATCGTCTTGTCGGGCCTTCGAAGGTGTCGGCTGAGCCGGATGGCGCTCGGACGCGCAGCCTGCCTCGCGCTGTGGTGGGTCGCAGCGCTGCCTGCAGGCGGGGCGGAACGCGACGTCGCCGCAGCGCAGAACGGCGCACGCGCCACCGCCAGCCGCCTCGTCGATGCCGGCTCGCCCTACCTGCTGCAGCATGCGGACAACCCGGTCGACTGGTATCCCTGGGGCGAGGAGGCCCTGGACAAGGCGCGCCGGGAGGGCAAGCCGATCTTCGTGTCGATCGGCTACAGCGCCTGCCACTGGTGCCACATCGCCAACCGCACGCTGTATTCGAACCCCGAGATCGCCGCGCTGATGAACCGCTGGTTCGTCAACATCAAGGTCGACCGCGAGCAGCGCCCCGACCTCGATGCCCTCTACATGCTTGCGACGAAGCTCATGACCGGACGGGGCGGCTGGCCGAACAACCTGTTCCTGACACCGGACCTGAAGCCCTTTTTCGCCGGCAGTTACTTCCCGCCGGCGGACGATGCCTTCGGCCGCCCGGGCTTCGCGCGCGTCCTGCGCGGCATCCACTCGGACTGGAGCGAGCGCCGGGGGGCGATCGAGCGCAAGGCCGAGGAAACGATCCGGGCGATGCAGGCAGCCCAGCAGGACGGCACGGCGGCGGCACGGCCGGTCGACGCCGCGGCCTGGCTTGCCGCGGCAATCGGCCGGCTGGAAGCCGAGTTCGACCGGGAACATGGCGGCTTCCAGCCGGCCCGGGACGACGGCGCGAAGTTTCCGCACGAGCCGCTGCTGGCCTTGCTCGTCGCCGACGTGCGCGCCGGCGGCGACCGCGCCGCGCGCGACATGCTCCTCGCCACCCTGGATGCGATGGCACGGGGCGGCGTCCACGATCATCTCGGTGGCGGCTTCCACCGCTACGCGGTCGAGCGCAGCTGGTCGCTGCCGCACTTCGAGAAGATGCTCTACGACAACGCGCAGTTGCTGCGAGTCTATGCCGAGGCCTGGCAACTGACGCGCGAGCCGCTCTACCGCGAAGTCGCCGAACGCACCGGCGACTACCTCTTGCGCCGGCTCGCCGCCCCCGACGGCGGCTTCTACACCGCCGAGGACGCGGAAGCCGAGGCGCGGGACGGGGCGAGCTATCTGTGGACGAGCGCAGAGATCGAGGCCGCGCTCGGCGGCGAAGCGGCGCGGGCGTTTCTGTCGGCCTACGCGATCACCCCCGTGGCGACGCAGCGCGAGGACGACGTCCTCGACGGCGTGGTGCGTGGCGTGCTGCGAGTGCGCCGCCCCCCGCCGGCGGACGACCTGCCGGCGGCGCTCGCCGGGCATCGCGCCCGGCTGCTGGCGGCGCGTGAGGCGCGCGAGCAGCCGGCGCGCGACGAGAAGCTCGTGCTGGCGCTCAATGGCCTGGCCATCGACGCATTCGTGGTGGCGGCGCGCATCCTCGGCAAGCCGGCCTACCTGCAGGCCGCCGAGCGCACTGCGAGCCGCCTGTGGTCCCTGGCCTACGACGAGCGCGGGCGAACGCTGCACCACGAGGTCTATCGCGGCGAGGCGCGCGGGGTGGGATTCCTCGATGACTACGCACACTTCGGCGTCGGACTCGCGGCGCTTGCCGATGCCACCGGCGAGCTCGCGTGGCGCCGCCGCGCCGCCCTGCTCGCCGACGATGCGCTGCGCCTGTTCGCCCGCGAGGACGGCGGCCTGGCGATGGCATCGGCACAGCAGGCGCTACCGATCGTGCCCATCGAGCGCGGCGACGACCCCTACCCTTCCGGAACGTCGGCGACCGTCCGCCTGCTGCTGCTTCTCGCCCGCGAGGCCGACGGCGCCCCTTACCTTCGCGCCGCCGAGCGCGTGCTCGCCGCGCTTTCCGCCCGGGTGCAGGATCGGCCCGAACAATGGCCGGCCCTGGTCGCGACGGCGGTCGAGTTGCGCACGGCAGCACTGGCGCGGCACGCCACCAGCCAGCGTGCACCACTTGAGCTGCCCGACAGCGCGAATCACGTGGCGATCGACACGTCTTTTCGTCGCCTCGAGGGCCACGACGAGATCGTCGTGGCCCTGCGCATCGCGCCAGGCTTCCACGTCAACGCCAATCCCGCGTCCTACGATTACCTGATCCCGACCGCAATCCGGTTCGCCGGGCTCGAGCCCGCGCACATCCGCTACCCGCCGGGACGGCTTTTCAGGCCTGCGTTCGCGACCGACGGCCTGATGGTGTACGAGGGCGACGTGGAGCTGGTGGCCGAGTTCCGGTCCGGCGCGCTTGCCGGACGCAAAGCGATCGAGGGCGAACTCGGCGTGCAGGCCTGCGACGATCGCGTCTGCCTGCCGCCCGCGACGCTGCCGGTTTCGCTCACGCTGCCTTGAGTTCCGCCTCGGCCCTAGCCGTTCGCCGGGCGCAGGTGAAGGTGATCGGCAGCGCCAGGTCCTTGCGCCAAGCCCATGCTTGTCCACAGGCGCGATCGTGCGCGGCGCCGCAGCCGAATCCCGGAGACGCATCGTCACGGCGGCAGCCGGGCCTCTCCCGCTCGTGTCGGACCGGAATCGATATGCTGCTAGAGTTCGGCGGCAGAGGCCCGAAGGGATGGTCTCGATCTCGCCGGCGACACCACCGTGCAGGCCGACGAAAGGCGAACGCGCCGGGGGAACCCGGCACCGGGGCAAGCTGCTCCAACAGGCGGAGCCGGACCGGCACGGGCACGCGCCTCAGGGGGGACAAATGGAAAGAAAGACGCAGTTCAGC
>JBFGUQ010000094.1:0-7973 GCA_041565515.1 Rhodocyclaceae bacterium
GCAGATGTTCGCCCACGACCTGACCTGGCTGCCGGTGATCGACGACGACGGTCATTACAAGGGCTACATCACCCAGCGCGGCATCACCCATGTCCTCGGGCGGACGTATCGCGACCTCGAACAGGAGGCGTGAGCGATGAAACGCAATCCACCCTCGCTGGCGTTTTCGAGCATGCGCATGGGCGGCCGCTATGCGCTCGGTCTAGGCCTGCTACTCGCCGGCATCTGGTTCCAGCGCATCGGCCTGGTGGACGACCTGCTCAAGTACTGGGGGGACATCGTCTATCTCTCCGGGCAGCACATCGAACTGACGCTGCTGTCGGGTGGACTGGCCATCCTCACCGGCATCCCGCTCGGTGTGCTGCTGAGCCGTCCGTTCATGCGCCGCTGGGCGGAAAGCCTGATGCAGGGCCTGAACGTCGGCACGACGATCCCGACGCTCGCCGTGCTGGCGCTGTCGATGACCTTCCTCGGCATCGGCACCACGCCCGCGGTCTTCGCCCTGTGGCTCGCGTCGCTGCTGTTCATCGTGCGCAACACCTTCTCCGGCCTGACCGCGGTGCCGTCGCACCTGCTCGAGGCCGCCCATGGCATGGGGATGAAGCCGCGTCAGATCCTGCTCCGGGTCGAGCTGCCGAACGCGCTGTTCGTGATGTTCGCCGGGATCCGGACCGCGCTCGCGATCAACGTCGGCACCGTGCCGCTCGCCTTCCTGATCGGTGGCGGCGGCCTCGGCGAGCTGATCTTCACCGGTATCGACCTCAACGAGCCCGGGATGATGCTCGCCGGCGCGATTCCGACGGCCCTGCTGGCGGTTGCCGTCGATGCCCTGATGGGCTTCGCCGCCTTCACCTTCATTCCGCGCGGCGTCAATCCGCTGCGCTGATTCCACCCGTATTGCATTCGTTTTATTGCTGTTGCTTGCCCACCAAAGGAGAAGAGACAAATGATCATTTCGAAAATCGCCCAAACCCTCGCGGCCTGCGCAATCGGCCTTGCCGCGACCAGCGTTGCCGCAGCCGACGCGATCGTCGTCGGCGGCAAGAACTTCACGGAACAGCAGCTCATGGCCGAGATGACGACCCAGCTGCTGTCGGCCAAGGGTTTCAAGGTAGACACCCGCGCCGGCATGGGTAGCGCGGTCCTGCGTCAGGCCCAGGAGAACGGCCAGATCGACCTCTACTGGGAATACACCGGAACCTCGCTGATCACGTACAACAAGGTCGAGGAGCGCATGTCGGCCGACGCGACCTATGCCAAGGTCAAGGAGCTCGATGCGGCGAAGGGCCTCGTCTGGCTCGATCCGTCCAAGGCCAACAATACCTACGCGCTGGCGATGCGCAGCGCCGACGCCAAGGAGAAGGGCATCGCGAAACTGAGCGACCTGGCCGCTGCGGTGAATGCGAAGAAAGGCCTCAGCCTGGCCTGCAACGCCGAGTTCGCCGCGCGTGCCGACGGCCTCAAGCCGCTGCAGGAAGCCTATGGCTTCGAGTTCCCGCGCGCCGACGTCAAGCGCATGGATACCGGCCTGACCTACCAGGCGCTGCGTGACAAGCAGGTCGATGTCGCGCTGGTGTTCGCCACCGATGGCCGCATTCCCGCCTTCGATTTCGTCGTCCTGGAGGACGACAAGGGCTACTTCCCCGCCTATGCGCTGACGCCGGTCGTGCGCAAGGACACGCTCGACAAGCACCCCAAGCTGGCCGAGTTCCTGAACGGGCTGTCGGCCAAGCTCGACGACAAGGTGATGGCACGCCTGAACGCCGCGATCGACGTCGAACGCAAGACCATCCGCGACGTGGCCGAAGGCTTCCTGAAGGAATCCGGCCTGATCTGATCAACCGGCAAGCCGTCCGCCCGCGGGATCGAGCAAGACCGCGGGGCCGGGCGGCGGAGGTAGCAAGACATGGCGATCAAATCCCGCATCCGCGTCGCGGTTGCCCAGACCGATTGCGTGCTGGGCGACCTGGACCACAACCTCGAACTGCACCTGGCCCTGATCGCTGAGGCCAGGGCGGACGGTGTCGAGCTGCTGCTCTTTCCCGAGCTGTCGCTGACGGGCTACCGGCTCGGAGAGCGGGCGGTCGACGCCGCCCGCCATCGCGACGACCCGCTCATCATGAAGCTGGCCGCGGCGGCACAGGGCATCGACGTGCTCTTCGGCTTCGTCGAGGAGGGCGCCGCGGCCCAGCTCTACAACGCGATGGGCGCCGTCCGCGACGGCCGCCTGCTGTACGTGCATCGCAAGCTCAACCTGCCGACCTACGGCAATCTCGACGAGGGCAAGCTGTTCGCCGCCGGGCGCTACATCGAGACCCTGCCGATCACCGGCCCCTGGCATGCGGGTGTGCTGATCTGCGCCGATCTGTGGAATCCGGCGCTGGTCCACCTGGCGATGCTGCACGGCGCCACCGTGCTGCTGGCGCCGGTCAACTCGGCGCTCGGTGCGGTCGGCGGCGAGTTCTCCAACCCCGACGGCTGGGACCTCGCGGTGCGCTTCTACGCAATGATGTACGGCCTGCCGGTGATGTTGGCGAACCGCTGCGGGCACGAAGGCGATGCCTTCTTCTGGGGCGGCTCGCGCATCCTCGACCCCTACGGCAGGACGATCGCGGCGGCGCCCGACGGACACGTCGGCCTGATCAGCGCCGAGCTCGACTACGCGGACGTGCGCCGTGCCCGCTTCCTGCTGCCCACCGTGCGCGACAGCAACCTGAACCTGGTGCAGCGCGAGGTCGACCGCCTCGCCCAGCGCATCGGCATGCCACCCCCCGTGCAAACTTGAAGGACACCCTGATGAAAGACTTCCTGCTCACTGACGAAGACCGGCAGTTCCGTGCCGAGGCGCGCGACTTCCTGCAACGCGAACTCGCGCCGCGTGCCGCGGCGATCGAGGATCGCGAGGACTGGGACGCGGTGAAGGCGGTGGTCCGGGCGCTTGGCGAGGCCGGCTATCTGAAGCTGATGTTCCGGGATCTCTACGGTGGCGCGCTCGCGAATCCCGGCCTGACGCATACGACGATCCTGTCCGAGGAGGCCGCGGCGATCAACTACGCGTTCGAGACGACGATCGCCACCGCGACCTCGTGCGCCTACCCGCTGCACCGCCATGCACAGCCCGCGGTGCGCGAACGCTATCTCGCCGGCATCGTGGACGGCACCGAGATCGGCGCGATCTGCGTCACCGAGCCGAACGTCGGTTCCGACAGCGCGGGCATGGAGACGACGATCGTGCTCGACACCGTGCGCAAGGAATGGGTCATCAACGGCTTCAAGCGCTACATCTCGAACGCCTCGGTCGCCGACACCTACATCGTCTATGGCATCAGCAATGCGGACGTGGCCCCGCAGAAGGGAATGAGCGCGGTGGTCGTGCCCAAGGACACGCCGGGCATCAGCTTTCCGCGCACCTACACCTTCATGGGTCGTCACGGCTGCATCGTCGGCGAGGTCGAGTTCCGCGACTGCCGCGTTCCCGCCGACCATCTGCTCGGCAAGCCCGACGAAGGCTTCCGCATCATGCTCGGCATGTTCAACTTCGAGCGCATCATCCTCGGCGGCTCCGGCCTCGGGGTTGCGCGTTCGGCCTTCGAGATCGCCCAGCGCCACGCGCAGCAGCGCGAGAGCTTCGGCCAGAAACTCGGCTGCAAGCAGCTCATCTGGGACCGCATCGCGGAGATGAGCTGGCGCATCGACGCCGCCGAGCTCATCACCTATCGCGCCGCCAGGCTCTACGACGCCGGCAGCCTGTCGGCGAAGGAGCTGATGAAGCCCGCTTCGATGGCCAAGCTGCTGTCGACCGAGACGGCGAACTACTGCGCGGACGCGACCGTGCAGATCCTGGGCGGCGACGGCCTGACGAAGGAATACGGCCGCGCCGAGCAGATCTACCGTGATGCGCGCGCGCTCACGATCGTCGGCGGCAGCTCGGAGATGGTCAAGTACCTGATCGCGAGCGTCGACCTGCCCGACATCAAACCCAATCTTTGAGGCTCTGCAAGCCATGAACATCGCATCGATCCTGATCCAGGCGGTCGACCGCTATCCGCACAAGGAGGCGCTCGTCTTCGGCAGCCGGCGCTGGACCTACGCCGAATGGAACGCCCGCGTCAATCGCGTCGCGCACGCCCTGACCGGGCTCGGCGTCCGCCCGTCCGACCGCGTCGCCCTCTATCTCAGCACCGACGAGGCCTCGGTGACGACCTACTTCGCCTGCCAGAAGCTCGGCGCGGTGGCGGTGCCGATGAACTTCCGCCTCGCCGCGGGCGAGGTGGCGCACATCCTGCGCGACGCCGGCGCGCGGCTGCTCGTCTACAGCCACTCCCTGCTCGCCAACGTCCTCGAGGCGCGCCAGCAGGTGCGCAGCGTGCACGACTTCATCGCGGTGGCGGCCGCGAACGAGGAGATTCCCGCCGACCACTACCTGTTCGAGACCCTGGCAGAGCAGGGCGACGGCGGCATCGAACCCGCCTACCGCGCCGCCCCCGAGCATCTGTCCGCGCTGGTCTACACCTCGGGCACGACCGGGCGGGCCAAGGGTGTCATGCATACCCACGCCAATGATGTGGCGATCGCGATGAACTGCGTGATGGAATACAGCCTCACGCCGGCCGACCGCGCGCTGCACATCGCCCCGCTGTATCACGTCGGCGGCATGCAGGCCTTCTTCCTGCCGCACATGTTCGTCGGCGGCGCCAACGTCGTCGAGGGGCGCTACCAGGCCCTGAAGACGCTCGAGAACATCGAGGCCGAGCGCATCACCACCCTTTTCGCGGTGCCGACCCAGATCCAGGAGATGCTGTTCCATCCGCGCTTCAAGGACTTCGACGTGTCCTCGCTGCGCATGATCACCACCGGCGGCGCGGCGATATCCGCCGCGACCATGGAGCGCGTGCTGGCGGAGTTCTGCCCCAACCTGTTCAACGGCTATGGCATGACCGAGGCCAGCCTGACGCTGCTGCTGCATCCGCGCGACGCCCTGGCGAAGCTGGGATCGTGCGGCAAGCCGACCCTGGTCTCGAACGCGCGCATCGTCGCCAACGACCCGGGGCGTGACGTCCGGCCCGACGAGACCATGGGCGCCGACGAGATCGGCCAGCTCGTCGTGCAGGGACCGCAGATGATGTCGGGGTACTGGAACAACACCGTGGAGACCGACAAGAAGCTCAAGTACGGCTGGCTCTACACCGGCGACCTGTTCAGCCGCGACGCGGACGGCTATTTCACCTTCCACGGCCGCGCGGACGACATGATCGTGTCCGGCGGCGAGAACATCTACCCGCGCGAGGTCGAGGAGGTCCTTTACCGCTGTCCGGGCGTCAAGGAGGCCGCCGTGGTCGGTCTGCCCGACGACAAGTGGGGCAGCGCGGTGACCGCCTTCGTGGTGCGTTCCGACGCCGGGCTGAGCGCGGAGCAGGTCGACGAGTTCTGCCGCAGCAGCGGCCTGATCGCCGCCTTCAAGCGGCCCCGCCGCATCCACTTCGTCGACGAGTTGCCGATCAATCCGAGCGGCAAGGTGCTGAAGCGCGAACTGATCAGCCAGTACGGTGGTGGAGCGAAGGCATGAGCGAGGCAGTGCTGTTCGAACAGCATGGCCATGTCGTCACCCTGACCCTGAACCGGCCGGAGGCACGCAACCCGATTTCCGAGCCGGACGTCATCGACGCGCTCGAGGCCGCGGTGGCGCGGATCAATGCCGACCTGAGCGTGCGGGCGCTGATCCTCACCGGCGCCGGCAGTGCCTTCTCGTCGGGCGGCAACGTCAAGCACATGCGTGATCGCACCGGCATGTTCGGCGGCTCGCCGGCCGAAGTGCGCACCGGCTACCGGCGCGGCATCCAGCGCATCCCGAAGGCACTGTGGGAACTGGAAGTGCCGACCATCGCGGCGGTCAATGGCCCCGCGGTGGGCGCGGGCTGCGACCTGGCCTGCATGTGCGATCTGCGCATCGCCTCGGACAAGGCCTCGTTCGCCGAGAGCTTCGTCAAGGTCGGCATCATCCCGGGCGACGGAGGGGCATGGCTGCTGCCGCGGGTGGTCGGCCTGACGCGCGCCTGCGAAATGGCCTTCACCGGCGACACCATCGGTGCGAAGACCGCGCTCGAGTGGGGGCTCGTGTCCGAGATCGTCGACGCCGCGGATCTTCTGCCGGCGGCGCACCGCCTCGCCGCCCGCATCGCGGTCAATCCGCCCGAGGTGCTGCGCATGACCAAGCGCCTGATCCGTGAGGGGCAGCACATGCGCCTCGACAGCCTGCTCGAGATGTCGGCGGGACTGCAGGCGATCGCGCACCACACCCGCGACCATGAAGAGGCCGTTTCGGCCCTGCTCGAGAAACGCAAAGGGGAATTCCATGGCAACTGACCCGACCGGCCTCATCCGCTTCGCGCGCGAACTGCGCTTCGAAGCGCTCCCGCGCGAGGTCGTGGCCCACGCCGCGCGCTGCGTGCTCGATCTGTGCGGCGTTGCCGCGGGCGCCATGAGCACCGAGCTGTCGCGCATCATCCGCGATCACGCAGCGCAGAATTTCTGCGCACCGGGCAAGGGCGCGCGGATGCTGTTCGACGGCCGCCGGGTAAGCCTGCCCGGTGCGGCGCTCGCGGGCGGCATGACCATCGACAGCCTCGACGCGCACGATGGCCATGTCCTGACCAAGGGGCACGTCGGCGTGACCATCCTGCCGGTGCTGCTGGCGCTTGCCGACACGGGCAAGGTGCGGGACGGCCGCGAATTCCTCACCGCGCTCGTGCTCGGCTACGAGATCGCCACCCGGGCGGGTATCGCCCTGCATGCGAGCGCGAGCGACTACCACACCTCCGGCGCCTGGAACGCACTGGGCGCGGCCGCGCTCGGCGCCCGCGCGCTCGGGCTCGATGAGGCGCGGACGCGCGAGGCGCTCGGCGTCGCCGAGTTCCATGGGCCGCGCAGCCAGATGATGCGCTGCATCGACCACCCGACCATGGTCAAGGATGGTTCGGGCTGGGGCGCCATGGCGGGCATGTCGGCCGCCCTGCTCGCGCGTGACGGCTTCACCGGCGCGCCGGCGCTGACGATCGAGGACCCGGCGCTGGCGTCGGTCTGGAGCGATCTCGGCGAGCGCTGGATGATTCTCGAGCAGTACTTCAAGCCCTATCCGGTGTGCCGCTGGGCGCAGCCCGCGGTCGAGGCGGCCCTCTCGCTCGTGCGCGAACACGGCTTCGGCGCCGGGCAGATCGCCGGCCTGAGCGTGACCAGCTTTCACCAGGCCTGCCGCCTGGCGACGCGCGCACCGGCGACGACCGAACAGGCGCAGTACAGCCTGCCGTTCAGCGTGGCGACGGCGCTCGTGCGCGGCACGCTCGGGGCGGCCGAGGTCTGTGGGGACGCGCTGAGGGATCCCGAGACCCTGCGCCTCTCCACCACGATGGAACTCGGCGAGAGCAGCGAATACAACGCCCGCTTCCCGGCCGAGCGCTGGGCCGAGGTGGAAATCAGGCTGGACGACGGCCGCGTGCTGCGATCGCAACCGCACACGGCGCGCGGCGACCCGGAGACGGCGCTGTCGGAGGCCGAGATCCGGCACAAGTTCGTCGGTCTCGCCGAGCCGGTCGTTGGTGCGGCCCGGGCAAAGGCGATCGAGGACGGGATCACCGCGCTGGCCGAGACGCCGGATTCGCTCGAGGCCCTGCTCGAACTGCTGCTGCTCCCGGTCTCGGGAAGCCGAAGCTAGGGACGCGCGCGAGCAGGCTTTCCACACGATGCAGGAAGCACGTTCGCGCGCGCCGGCGAGCGCGTGCTGCCGCGCGAGCAGGGCTCGGGTGCGCGCGACAAGCTCGAACGTCTCCTGCGCGCCCACGGCGTGAAGCTGGTGGCCGCGGACGAATTCGGCAGCAACGAGACCCTCAAGCAGGCGGCGATGGCGGTGATGGCGGGAGTGGGCATCAGCTTCCCGTCGCATCACACCTTCGCGATGGCGGTGGAGAGCGGGCGCCTGA
>JBFGUQ010000095.1:0-7939 GCA_041565515.1 Rhodocyclaceae bacterium
ATAGGGGAAGGTGAAGTCCACCCCGGTCTTGTTCGACGAGCCGAAGGTCGGCGGCAGCAGGCCCGACTGGCGCTGGCCCGAAAGCGGGAACTCCGCCCAGGGCATCCAGAAGATGGGCACGTCCATGAACACCACCGAAGCCCCGCGCGCCGTGCCCACTTCGCGCTCGTAGTCGAGCTCGAGATCGCGCGCCTTGATGTACCAGTCGGGATCGGGCGCCGGGCACGTGCTCCAGGTCGCGTTGCTGAGGCGGTACTGGTTCTCGCCCTCCAGCTGCAGCGCATCTGCTTCGCCGCTGCCCACCACCGCCCGCGACTGCCCGCCGACCGCCGGCTGCCCGCGCTCGCGCTTGAGCGCGTAGACCGGTGACTCGAAGGCGCCGACGCGCTCGCCGACGAAAAGGTTGGCGCGCGGCCCGCGGATCTCGTCCTCGCCCTGGCGCAGGTTGACGTTGCCCTCGGCAACCGCCTCGTCGGTGACTTCGCGGTAGGTGAGCCGGTCGGCGGTCAGCACCAGGTCGTCGCGCTTGAGCTCGGCGTCGCCGTCGGCAACCAGTTCGATCGCGCGCGTGCCGTGGATGCGCAGGGCACGGACCGAGGTTGCCCCCGCGGCTAGGGCCTCGGACGTCTCTGTCGTGGCTGCCGGTCGCGACGACGATACCCGCGGCTTCGGCGCCGCAGCGTCGGCCGGGCGGGCCGAGGGCGCCGCCTGACTGGGAGCCGGGTCGGGAGTCGCTTGAGTCGGAGTCGCTTGAGTCGGAGTCGCTTGAGTCGGAGTCGTTTGAGTCGGGGTCGCTTGAGGCGGGGTCGCTTGAGTGGGGGTCGTTTGCGCCGGGGTCGGGCCGGGCTCGGGCGCCGGCGTCGCAGCCGGTGCCGGTGCCGGTGCCGGCACAGGATCCTTCAACAGATCGGGCGATACCTGCAGCGGCGGCAAGCTGGCCGCCACGGTTGCCCCCGACATCCAGCACAAAAGCAGCGGTATCAACCGCATTCGCGTTCTCAAGCCGATTTGTGGCAAGACGTTCCCCGTGGCTCGCAATGACAGGTCGCCCATCCGAACGACCGTATTGATAAACTCGCGGATTGTACCTGAACGCCCGCGGAGAACCCGTTTGGACCGACTCGCCCAGCTCCACGCCTGGCTCGCTGCAACCCTGCCCGGCCGAACATTCGACCTCGCGCCGGCCTCGGCCGATGCGAGCTTCCGGCGCTATTTCCGCCTGAGCTTCGACGATGGCGCGCCTTCGCGCATCGTCATGGACGCACCGCCTACGCACGAGGATTGTCGTCCCTGGCTGCATGTCGCGGACCTGTTTCGCCAGGCCGGCGCCCATGTCCCCGACGTGCTGGCGCAAGACCTCGAGCAGGGTTTCCTGTTGCTCTCCGACCTCGGCAGCACCACCTACCTGTCGGCGCTGCGGGCGCAGGACGACCCGCATCGCGCCGCCCATCTCTATGCCGACGCCCTCGGCACGCTCGCGGCGATCCAGGCGGCGAGCCGCCCCGGCGTGCTGCCCGAGTACGACCGTGCGCTGTTGCTGCGCGAACTGATGCTCTTCCCCGACTGGTACATCGCCCGGCACAAGGGCGTGACCCTGTCGGACAAGGAGAACGCCGCCCTGCTCGGCACCTTCGACCGCATCCTCGCGGTCAACCTCGCCGAGCCGAAGGTATTCGTGCATCGCGACTTCCATTCGCGCAACCTGATGCTGCTGCAACCCGGCGACGAGCTCGGCGCCAACCCCGGCGTGATCGACTTCCAGGATGCCGTCCATGGCCCGATGAGCTACGACCTGGTGTCGCTGTTCAAGGACGCCTACATCCGCTGGGACGAGGAGTTCACCCTCGACCTGCTGGTGCGCTACTGGGAAACCGCGCGCAGCATCGGCCTGCCGGTGCGCGCGGACTTCTCTGACTTCCATCGTGATTTCGAATGGATGGGCGTGCAGCGCCACATCAAGGTGCTGGGGATCTTCGCCCGCCTCTGCCACCGCGACGGCAAGGACGCCTACCTGGCCGACATGCCGCTGGTGATGGACTACCTGCGCCGCGCCTGCAGGCGCTGGCGCGACCTTGGTCCGCTGTTGAGGCTGCTCGACCGCCTCGAGCCGGAAGACGTGCGCATCGGCTACACCTTCTGAGCATGAAGGCGATGATCCTCGCCGCCGGCCGAGGCGAGCGCATGCGCCCGCTCACCGACCGCTGCCCCAAGCCCCTGCTCGAAGCCGGCGGCAAGCCGCTGATCGTCTGGCACATCGAACGCCTGCGCGCCGCCGGCTTCACCGAGCTCGTCATCAACCACGCCCACCTCGGCCACCTGCTCGAGGCGGCGCTCGGCGACGGCGCCGCGCTGGGGGTGCGCATCGCATGGTCGCCCGAGGCCGAGGCGCTGGAGACAGCCGGCGGCATCCGCCAGGCGCTGCCGCTGCTGGGCGACCAGGCCTTCGTCGTGATCAACGGCGACGTCTTCTGCGACGCCGATCTCGCCGCACTGCGGCGCGCGGCGCTGGGGCTCGCGGCAGACGCAGACCTGGCCCACCTGCTGCTGGTGCCGAACCCGGGGCACCACCCGGACGGCGACTTCGCGCTCGCGGCCGGCCGCGTGCGCGCCGAAGGCGCTGCCCGCCTGACCTTCTCCGGCCTCGGCGCCTACCATCCGGCGCTGTTCGCCGGCCTCAGGGCGGGCGAGAAGGCCAAGCTCGCGCCCTTGCTGCGCGGGGCGATGGCGGCCGACCGCGTCGGTGGATCGCTGCACACGGGGTCGTGGATCGACGTCGGCACACCCGAGCGCCTGGCCCAGCTCGACACGCAATTGCGCGGCGCCGACGCACCTCCGCGCTGACCGGCGGTCGAATCCAGCATCGGCCACGCATGACATAATCGAATCATGAACGCACCCACCGAGCTCCGCACGATCGACACCGCCCCGTTTCGCGCCCGCCGCGAGCGCCTGCTCGCGCGCATGGCCGCAGCCGGGGGCGGCGTCGCCATCCTGCCCACCGCGCCCGAGCGCGCGCGCAACCGCGACACCCACTACCCCTACCGCCACGACAGCTACTTCTATTACCTGAGCGGCTTTCGCGAGCCGGAGGGCGTGGTCGTGCTGGTGGCCGGCGATACGCCCAGGCAGATCCTGTTCTGCCGCGAGAAGAACGAGGAGCGCGAGATCTGGGAGGGCTACCGCCATGGCCCGGACGCCGCGCGCGAGCGCTTCGGCTTCGACGAGGCATGGACCATCGGCGACCTCGAGCGCCGCCTGCCAGACTTCCTCGCCAACCAGCCCGTGCTGTGGTGCGGCCTGGGCTACGACAACGAATGGGACGCCCGGGTGATGACCGCGCTCAACGCGGTGCGCGCCAATGCCCGCACCGGCGTGACGCCACCCCACTCGGTCCGCGACCTGCGCGCCGAGCTCGACGAGATGCGCCTGATCAAGGATGCGAGCGAGCTCGAAACCATGCGTCGGGCGGCGAAGATCTCCGCCGACGCCCACTGCAGGGCGATGCGCGCCAGCCGCCCCGGACGCTTCGAATACGAGATCGAGGCCGAGCTGCTGCACGCCTTCCGCGCCGCCGGCAGCCAGTACCCGGCCTACACCTCCATCGTCGCCAGCGGCGCCAACGCCTGCGTGCTGCACTACGTCGACAACGACTCCCGCATGAAGGACGGCGACCTGCTGCTGATCGACGCCGGCTGCGAACTCGACGGCTACGCCTCCGACATCACCCGCAGCTTCCCGGTCAACGGCCGCTTCAGCGGCCCGCAGCGCGATGTGTACGAACTCGTGCTCGCCGCCCAGAACGCCGCGCGGGCGACGATTCGCCCCGGCGCGCACTGGAACCAGCCGCACGACGCGGCGGTGAATGTGCTCGCCCAGGGCATGCTCGACCTCGGCCTGCTCAGGGGCAGCCTCGACGCGGTGCTGGAAACGGGCGACTACCGCCGCTTCTACATGCACCGCACCGGCCACTGGCTCGGCATGGACGTGCACGACGCCGGCGAGTACAAGCTCGGCGGCGACTGGCGCGCGCTCGCCGAGGGCATGGTCCTCACGGTCGAGCCGGGCTGCTACATCCGTCCGGCAGGCGACGTTCCCGAGGCGTTCTGGAACATCGGCGTGCGCATCGAGGACGATGCCGTGGTCACGGCCGAGGGCTGCGAGTTCATCTCCGAGGACGTGCCCAAGGCGGTGGCCGAGATCGAGGCCCTGATGCGGGATGGCCGCAGTGGCTGAGCGAAAGCCCGCGCACGATGTGCTGATCGTCGGCGCCGGCCCGGTCGGCCTCGCGCTTGCGCTCGCCCTGAAGGACGCCGGCCTCGACATCGTGCTCGCCGATGCGCGCAGCCGGGCGGCGGTCGTGGCCGATCCGCGCGTGCTCGCCCTCGCCCACGGCAGCCGCCTCACGCTGGAGCGCCTCGGCATCTGGGACGCGCTCCCGGTCACGCCGATCGAGACCATCCATGTGTCGCAGGAGGGCGGCTTCGGCCGCACGCTGCTGCAGGCCGAGGAGCACGACCTTCCGGCGCTCGGCTATGTCGTCGCGGCGGGCGCGCTCGCCACCGCGCTGCGCGACGCGGTGGACGCTGCCGGCATCAGCGTGCTCGACGAAACCGAGGTCGGCAGGCTCGCCCCCGGCGCGGACGACGTCATTGCCAGCCTGACGGGCGCCGGCGCACCCGCGGCCACCCTGTCGGCGCGGCTGGCGGCCTGCGCCGAAGGCGGCATGGGCACGGACGACGCCGAGGTCATCGAGCACGACTACGACCAGCACGCCCTGATCGCCCATGTCGCGGTCGCCGGCGGCCACCGCCACCGGGCCTTCGAACGTTTCACCCCGGAAGGCCCGATCGCACTGCTGCCGTGCGACAGCGGCTATGCCGTGGTCCATGTCGCCGGCCCGGCGCTGGCCGACGAGTTGCTCGCGCTCGACGACGCTGCCTATCTGCACCGCCTGCAGGCCCACATCGGCAACCGCGCGCACCTGGAGGGCGTCAGCCACCGCCTGCGCTATCCGCTGTCGCTGCGTTACCGCAGGCATTCGGTAGGCGAACGCACGGTCTGGCTCGGCAACGCGGCGCAGACCCTGCACCCTGTCGCCGGCCAGGGCTTCAACCTCGCCCTGCGCGACGTCTGGGCGCTGGCCGAGACCCTGCTCGACCGTGGCGGCGATCCCGGCGACGGCGCAAGCCTGGCCGCCTATGCCGGCGCCCGCGGCCTCGACCGCTTCGGCACGATCCGCTTCACCGATACGCTGGTGCGCCTCTTCAGCAACGATCTCGCCCCCCTGCGCCACGCCCGCGGCGCCGCGCTGTTCGCGCTCGACCTCGTACCGGCGCTGCGCGGCTTCGTCGCCAAGCGGATGATGTTCGGCGCCCGCGCCTGGCCCTAGCGTGCATTGGCGCCACAGCCGCCCCGCCCCCTGCCCGCATGGGGTAAACTGCGCGTTTTTCCCGCCCGCCTCACGCCATGCAGTTCGCCGGATTCACGCTGCGCAACAATCTCATCGTCGCCCCCATGGCCGGAGTGACCGATCGTCCGTTCCGCCAGCTGTGCAAGAAGATGGGCGCCGGCCTGGCCGTATCGGAGATGGTCACCTCCAACTCCCTGCTCTACGGCAGCGAGAAGACGCAGCGGCGCGCGAACCACGATGGCGAGGTCGAACCGATCTCGGTGCAGATCGCCGGCGCCGACCCGGCGATGATGGCCGAGGCCGCCCGCCACAATGCCGATCGTGGGGCGCAGATCATCGACATCAACATGGGTTGCCCGGCGAAGAAGGTGTGCAACGTCATGGCCGGTTCGGCACTGATGCAGGACGAACCCCTGGTGGCCCGCATCCTCGAGGCCGTGGTCGGGGCCGTGCCCAACACCCCGGTGACCCTTAAGTTCCGCACCGGCTGGAATCGCGCCAACCGCAACGCGCCGCGGATCGCCCGCATCGCCGAAGACTCGGGCATCCGCGCGATCGCCATTCACGGCCGCACCCGCGCCGACCAGTACATGGGCGAGGCGGAGTACGACACCATCGCCCACGTCAAGTCGCGGGTGAAGATTCCGGTGATCGCCAATGGCGACATCACCACGCCGCAGAAGGCGAAATACGTGCTCGACTACACCGGCGCCGACGGCGTCATGATCGGCCGCGCCGCTCAGGGCCGGCCATGGATCTTCCGCGAGATCGAACACTTTCTCGCGACCGGCGAGGAACTGCCCCCGCCGCTGGTCACCGAGATCCACCGCGTCTGCCGCGAGCACCTCGCCGACCTCTACGACTTCTACGGCGACGAGCGCGGCGTGCGGATCGCGCGCAAGCACATCTCCTGGTACACCAAGGGCCTGGTGGGCT
Organism: Rhodocyclaceae bacterium; assembly: GCA_041565515.1. Classification (GTDB taxonomy): domain Bacteria; phylum Pseudomonadota; class Gammaproteobacteria; order Burkholderiales; family Rhodocyclaceae; genus Thauera. Next base: position 6,347 of record JBFGUQ010000095.1, read on the forward strand.
CCGCCGCCTTCCGCCACACGATGAACCAGATCCCCGACATTCCGGCGCAGCTTGCCGCCGTCGATGAATTTTTCGGCGCACTCGCCGAAGCGGACAGCCGTCTGCGCTACGAAGACGAATTGCCTCAGGAGCTCGCAGCATGAGTCGCAACAACGAGATCGCGGATTCCGTATTCCGCACCCTCGACCAGTATTTCCGCGACCTCGACGGCGAGAAACCGGCCGCCATCTACGACATGGTGATTCGCAACGTCGAGCGCCCGATGCTCGAGTTCGTGCTGCAGCAAGCCAAGGGCAACCAGACCATGGCCGCCGAAATGCTCGGCATCAACCGCAATACGCTGCGCCGCAAGCTGACCGACTACGATCTGCTGTGAGCGCCCGCGACTCGTCCCCGAGCCTGCACCGCCGCGTGCGGGCCTAGGGAGCCAGTCTCCGCGCTCGCCGACTCTCCGTCTTCCTTCCTTTCTGCATTCGATTCCACGATGAACGTCACCCAAGCCCTGATCAGCGTCTCCGACAAACGCGGCGTGCTCGACTTCGCGCGCGAACTCTCCGGCCTAGGCATCAAGCTGCTGTCGACCGGCGGCACCGCCAGCCTGCTGCGCGAGGCCGGCCTCGAGGTGAAGGACGTATCCGAGCATACCGGCTTCCCGGAAATGCTCGACGGCCGCGTCAAGACCCTGCATCCCAAGGTCCATGGCGGCATCCTCGCGCGCCGCGACCTGCCCGAGCACATGGACACGATCGCGGCGCACGAGATCGGCCGCATCGACCTCGTCGTGGTGAACCTCTATCCCTTCCAGCAGACCGTGGCCCGGCCCGACTGCTCGCTGGCGGATGCCATCGAGAACATCGACATCGGCGGTCCGGCGATGGTGCGCGCCGCGGCGAAGAACCACGGCAACGACGAGGGCGGGGTCGGCGTCGTCACCGATCCGGAAGACTATGCGGACATCGTCGCCGAATTGAAGTCCAACGCCGGCAAGCTCGGCTACAAGACCCGCTTCGCCCTCGCCGTGAAGGCCTTCACCCACACCGCCCGCTACGATTCGGCGATCTCCAACTACCTGACCGCGCTGGTATTCAACGAGGCGGGCGACGCGTCGAAGCAGACCTTCCCGGAGCGCCTGCAACTGGCCTTCGACAAGGTGCAGGACCTGCGTTACGGCGAGAATCCGCACCAGAGCGCGGCCTTCTACCGCCAGCCCGGCGCCGCCGAGGGCGGCATCGCCGGCTACAGCCAGCTGCAGGGCAAGGAACTGTCCTACAACAACATCGCCGACGCCGACGCGGCGTGGGAATGCGTCAAGGCCTTCGACGGCAGCAACGAGCAGGTCGCCTGCGTCATCGTCAAGCACGCAAACCCCTGCGGCGTGGCGCTCGGCGCCGCTCCCCTGGAGGCCTACAGGAAGGCATTCTCGACCGACCCGACCTCGGCCTTCGGCGGCATCATCGCCTTCAGCGGCGAGGTCGATCGTGCCGCCGCCGAGGCCGTGTCCGCGCAGTTCCTCGAGGTCCTGATCGCCCCCTCGTACACGGCCGCAGCCCTTGAACTGCTGCGCGCCAAGCAGAACGTGCGCGTGCTCACCTG
>JBFGUQ010000096.1:0-7886 GCA_041565515.1 Rhodocyclaceae bacterium
CGAGGCGAACTTCGAACAGGAAACGCTGACCCGCGTCATCGAGGCCCGGTCGCGCGCAACCGCCATCCAGGTCACGCCGGAGATGCTCGACGACCCGCAGGCGCTGCAGCGCTTCCAGCAGGCCCAGGGCGAACTCGGCGGTGCCTTGTCGCGCCTGCTGGCGGTGGCCGAGAACTACCCGAACCTCAGGGCCAACCAGGGTTTCCAGGATCTGCGCGTACAGCTCGAAGGTACCGAGAACCGCGTCACCGTGGCGCGAAACAAGTACATCGCTGCGGTCCAGGAATACAACGTGCTCGCGCGCAGCTTCCCCACCAACCTGACCGCCATGATCTTCAGCTACCCGCCGAAGTCGGGCTTCACCGTCACCAACGAGGCCGAGATCTCGCGTCCGCCCACGGTGGATTTCGGCACCCAGGGCGCGCGCTGAGGCGTGTCCGTGCTTGGTCGCGCCACGCTCAGCGCCCTCGCCCGGCTTGCGCGGGTCCTCGGGCCCGCCCTGCTCGCGCTGGCGACGGCGCTGTCCTCGCCGGTATCGGCCAATGCGCAGGCGCTGCAGCCGGTACCGGCGCTCGCTGCGCGCGTCATCGACCGGACCGCCACCCTCACGGCGTCCCAACACGCCGCGCTGGAATCCAAGCTCGCCGCATTCGAGGCCGAACGGGGCACCCAGATCGTCGTCCTGGTCGTGCCCACGACCGCGCCCGAAGACATCGCCGCCTATGCCTGGCGGGTTGCCGACAGCTGGAAGATCGGCCGCCGCGAAACCGGCGACGGCATCCTCGTCGTCGTGGCCAAGAACGACCGCCGCGTGCGCATCGAGGTGGCACGCGCGCTCGAGGGCGCGGTGCCCGATCTGGCCGCATTCCGGATCATCGATCGTGTCATTACCCCAGCCTTTCGTCGGGGTGCGTTCGCGGCCGGGCTCGACGCCGGCATCGATGCCCTGAGCGCCCGCATCCGGGGCGAGGACCTGCCCCTGCCCGGCCCGGCCACACGCGGCGACGACCTCGGCCTCGAGGACCTGGGCGCCTTCCTCTTCGTCGGCGTGCCGGTGCTCGGAGCGGTCATGAGCGGCCTCCTCGGCCGCAAGCTCGGCGCGCTGGCGACCGGCGGCGGCGCCGGCTTCCTCGTCATGGTGCTCACCGGCAGCCTCGTCCTCGCAGTCATTGCCGCAGTGCTGGCCGTCGTCTTCGTGCTCGCGCTCGGCGTCGGCGGCGGGCGCGGCGGCCCCGGCGGCGGTTTCGGCCGCGGCGGACCGGTCATCCGCGGCGGCCGTCGCAGCGCTGGCGGTGGAGGCTTCCGCTCGGGTGGCGGCGGCAGCTTCGGCGGCGGCGGCGCCTCGGGGGGCTGGTAGATGAAGCTGCTGCCACGGATCGCCCGCCATTTGTGGCTCGATGCCGGCGATGCAGGGCGCGCGCTCGGGGCCGGGGGCCTGCAGCGCCTCGAGGACAGGGTGCGCGACAGCGAGCGGCGCCACCTCGGTGAAATCTGCGTATGCATCGAGGCCGGCCTGCCCCTGCGCGACCTCTGGGGGCTGCTGCGGCGCAGGTCAACGGCCGAGGAGTCGGTGCGCGAGCGCGCACTGGCGCTGTTCGGCGAGCTGCGTGTGTGGGACGCCGAGCTCAACAACGGGGTGCTGATCTATGTGCAACTTGCCGAACACCGTCTCGAGATCCTTGCCGACCGCGGGCTGGCGCGGTGCGTGCCGGACGACGCCTGGCAAGCTGCGGTGGCGAACGCCTGCGACGCCTGCAGGCGCGATGAACTCGAACGAGGGCTTGCCACGGCAATCGATGCGGTGAGCGCCGCACTGCAGGAACACTTCCCCAGCCCGGACGGCGACACGCCCGGCAGCCGCGGGCGCACCAATGAAATCGCAGACCGGCCCCTGATACGCTGAGGCTGCCCCGCGCGCCGTCCGGCCAATCGCGTGACTGGCCGGGCGCCGCGTGGCACGAAAACGCCGGAATTCCTTGCCCCGCCTGAGCATGCGGGCGACGCTCGAAGCGCGCCTGTGCTATTGTTTCCGCAGAGGCGGAGGGAGCGTTGCAGACGCTAGCGAATATCGGTCGGCAATTCAGGCCGCCGGTGTCACGCCTCAGGCAGTCCTAATACACAAACGCACGCGTGGAGATATCTTATGGCTAGCAAGCCGGATCAACTGAACGAACTGCAGAAGAAGAACCTCGAGGCCGCCATGCGCCTGGCTCAACTCTCCATCGAGAACTCGCAGCGCATCATGGAAATCCAGGTTTCCACCGCCAAGAGCCTGTTCGAGGAAGGTGTCGAGAATGCCAAGGCCCTGTCGGCCGCCAAGGACCCCAAGGGCATGATGGATCTGCGCGCCCAGTACGCCCAGCAAACCACCGAGAAGATGCTCGCCTGCGCCCGCGAGATCGCCGAGATCACCACCCGCACCCAGGCCGAATTCGGCAAGCTGGTGGGCGAGCAACTGACCACCGGCAGCCAGGACATGTTCGAAGCCATGCAGAAGCTGTTCAAGGGCATGCCGGTCGGCGACCAGAACGCGCTCGGCGCCATGCAGACCGCGATGGACACCACCCGCGCGGCATTCGAGCAGATGACCCGCGCCTCGACCGAAGCCTTCCAGGCCTTCGGCCAGCAGGGCACCAAGGGCCGCAAGTAAGTCCTTGCGCGCGGGCGAGCCCGCGCCGCTCGGCATCAGGACGGCGCCGCAAGGCGCCGTTCGTCTTTGACTGTGTGTGCGTCGACTACTGCGCAGCCGTCGTCAGCGTCGCTGTTCGATCTCGTCCCAGTCGTCCGCCCCCGCCTCGCTCCAGCGCGCCGCTGCCGAATCGTCGCTGTCGCGGGCGTCGACCCAGCGTGAGCCTTGCGGCGTGTCCTCGCGCTTCCAGAACGGCGCCCGCGTCTTCAGGTAGTCCATGATGAACTCGCAGGCAGCGAAAGCCTCGCCGCGGTGGGCGCCGGCGACGCCGACGAACACGATGCGGTCGGCCGGCGCGAGCCGGCCGACGCGGGGAATCACCCGCACCGCCAGCAAGGACCAGCGGGTGCCGGCCTCGGCCACGATCTCCTCGAGGGCGTGCTCGGTCATGCCCGGATAATGCTCGAGCGTCATCGCCGACACGCCACTACCCTCGTTGGCGTCGCGCACCAGCCCGACGAAGCTCGCCACTGCGCCGACATCCCTGCGCCCGGCCGCAAGGCCGGCCATCTCCGCGCCGGGGTCGAAATCCGCCTCCTGCACGCTTACGCTGAACGATGCCGTGCTCATCGCTCAGCCCCCGGTGACCGGCGGGAAGAAGGCGACCTCGTCACCTTCGCGTACAGGGGCATCCGCCGTCGCCATGCGCTGGTTCACGGCCGCGCGGACGTTGCGCCCGCCGCCGAGCACATCCCAGCCCGCGCCGCGGGCAGCGAGATGGGCGCGCAGGGCGCCAACGCTGGCAACCCCGACGGGCAGCGGCAGTTCTTCCGAGGCCTGGCCGACCGCTTCTCGCAGGCTGGCAAAGTAGAGAATCTTCACGTTCATGTTTCGCACCACCCTCTCAGTGCAGCAGGTCGCCGTAAGGCAGGAAACGCACCTTCTCGCCGCGCGCGATCGTCGTCCCCGCCGGGATGTCGGCGAGGCCGTTGGCCCAGGTGGTCGAGTTCAGGGCTGCGGAACCCTGGTTTTCGAACAACTCGACCCCGCCCTGCGAATTCATGCGCGCGCGCAGGAATTCGCGCCGCTTGTCCGGCCGGGTCCAGTCGAAGTCGGCGCGCAACATCAATGACTGCGGCGCCACCGCCGCGACCCCCTGGGTGGCGAGCACGAAGGGCCGTACCATCATCAGGAAGGTGACGAAGCTCGACACCGGGTTACCCGGCAGGCCGATGAAGGCAGCGCCATGGACCCTGCCATAAGCCAGCGGCTTGCCCGGCTTCATCGCGATCTTCCACATGTCCAGGCTGCCCTCGGCCTCCACCGCCGGCTTGACGTGGTCCTCCTCGCCGACCGACACGCCGCCGCTCGTCAGGATCAGGTCATGCCCCTGCGCAGCCTGGCGCAAGACCTCGCGCGTCGCCGCCAGGTTGTCGGGAACGATGCCGAAATCCGCCACCTCGCAGCCGAGTGCGGCCAGCAGGGCGCGCAGCATGAAGCGGTTGGAATTGTAGATACCACCGGGTGGCAGCGGCTCGCCGGGCATCACCAGTTCGCTGCCGGTGGAGAAGACCGCCACCTTGACGCGGCGATGAACCGGAAGCCGCGCCAGGCCGATCGAGGCCGCCAGCGCCAGTTCCTGCGGGCGCAGCCGGGTGCCGGCGGCGAGCACCTGCTGGCCTTCGGCGATGTCCTCGCCGGCGCGTCGCACCGCCTCGCCGATGCGCGGGCTGTGGTTGATGATCACGCTGTCGCCGACATGCTCGCACAACTCCTGCATTACCACGGCGTCGGCGCCCGGGGGCAGCGGCGCACCGGTGAAGATCCGCGCCGCGGTCCCCGCGGCCAGCGCGTGGCCGACGCTGCCGGCAGGAATGCGCTGGCTCACCGGCAGGCGGGTGCCCGGTGCCGGCACGTCGGCCACCCGCACGGCGTATCCGTCCATGCCGGAGTTGTCCATCGGCGGCTGGTTGATCGAGGAGCGTTGGGACACCGCGAGCACGCGCCCCGCGGCGACCATTGTGTCGACGTCCTCGACTTCCCGCACCGGATGGGCGAAACCGAGCAGTTTTTCGTAGGCCTCGTCGAAGGAGAGCAAGTTGCCGTTCATCGCGCGTCCAGGTATTCCAGCATGAAGGTGGCCACGACGGCCGGATCGTTCAAGGGCAGCAGCGGCAGCGGGCAGTCGATGTCGGCATCGGTCGCAACCGCCACCACGTGCGGATTTTCGGGCCACAGCGGTGCCTTGCCGTGGCTCGGACGATGTATCTCGATCTTGGGCACGGCCGCGGCCTTGTAGCCTTCGATCAGCACCAGGTCGCAAGGTGCCAGCAATCGCAGTTGCTGTTCGAGCGTCGGTTCGGCGTCGCCGCGCAGCTCGTGCATCAGCACCCAGCGATCGTTCGACAGCATCAGCACCTGGGTGGCGCCGGCCTCGCGGTGGCGATACGAGTCCTTGCCCGGCTTGTCGAGATCGAAGCCGTGATGGGCGTGCTTGATCACGGAAACGCGCAGGCCACGCCCGGTGAACTCGGGGATCAGCTTCTCGACCAGGGTCGTCTTGCCCGAACCGGACCAGCCGGCCATGCCAAATACTTTCATCGAATCTCTGCGCGAACCTGCCGCCTGTGCGAAAGGCCGAGGATACAACAGACCAGGGGCGTCGCGCGCCCCGGCGTGGTGTGCGCCCGGCGCCTCAGCTGCCTGTTCTTGGCGGCGGCAGCGATTCGAGGAAGGCCACCGCCTCCGCCTCCTCCCGTGTGCGCCGCATCGGCGGCAGGCTGCGCCAGACCACCTTGCCGTAGGACTTGCCGATCATGCGCGGATCGCAGATGCACAGCAGGCCACGGTCGCGCTCGCTGCGGATCAGGCGCCCGGCCCCCTGCTTCATGTTGATCACCGCTCGCGGCAGCTGATGGTGGATGAAGGGGCTCAGGCCCTGCTTCTGCATGTGCTCGACGCGGGCCGCGAGCACGGGGTCGTCGGGCGAGGCGAAGGGCAGCTTGTCGATGACGACCAGGGACAGCGCGTCGCCCGGCACATCGACGCCTTCCCAGAAGCTCTGGCTCGCCACCAGCACGGCGTTGCCGAGGCGGCGGAAGCGCTCGAGCAGTTCGCTACGCGAGCCCTCGCCCTGCAGCAGCAAGGGCAGATCGTCGCCAGTGCGCTGGAGGCCGTCGGCGATGAGCTCGTGGATGCGGCGCATCGCCCGCAGCGAGGTGCACAGCACGAAGGCACGACCCCGCGACGCACGGATCAGCGGCAGGGCGACACCCGCCACCATGGACGGGTAATCCGGCGAATTCGGGTCGGGCAGGCCTTGGGGTGCGTAGAGCAATGCCTGCTCGGCGTAGTCGAACGGGCTGCCCCATACCGCAGTCATGGGCGGAGGATCCATCCAGGCCAGTCCGAGCTCGCGGCAGTAGTGGCCGAAGTCCTTGCCCACCGCGAGCGTCGCCGAGGTGAAGATCCACGCCCGCGGGTGACCCTCGAGCTGGCGGCGGAAGACCTCGGATACATGCAGCGGCGTGGCGTTGAGCGCGAGCGATTGGGTGAAAACCTCCACCCAGCGGATCAGCTCCTTCTCCTGCGGATTGCGCCAGCGCGCCAGGCGCTCGTCCATCTCCTGCGTGCGCCTCAGGCAGTTGGCCAGGCCCTCGGAACGCCCGGCCTGGGTGTCGAGCACGGCGTGGAAGGCATCGAGCGCCTGCCCCAGGGCCTCGACCTGCGAAGCGAAGCCCTCGCGCTCGGCCGCCTGTGCGGCCGACAGGCGCGCGCTCTCGGCGCCGAACACCAGGCGAAGGTCGCGCGCGGCCTTTTCGAGGTTGCGCGTCTGGTCGATCAGGGCAATGCAGTCGCGCGCGCCGGCCACCGCTTCCGAACGGGTGTCGCGCGCCAGCTCGAGCACCTGCGAGGTCGACACGTTCTCGCCGAAGAACAGGCTGGCGGTCTCCGGCAGCTGGTGGGCTTCATCGAATATCACCGCGTTGCATGCCGGCAGCAATTCACCCATTCCCTCGTCACGCAACATCACGTCGGCGAAGAACAGGTGATGATTCACGACCACCACGTCCGCCTCCATCGCCATTCGCCTCGCCTGCATGACGAAACACGCCTTGACGTCCGGACAGTCCTGCCCGAGGCAGTTGTCGCGGGTGGACGTCGCCGCGATCCACGCGGGCGAGTCCTCGCGCACATCGGTGCATTCGGCCTTGTCGCCGCTTTGCGTGAGCTTGGCAAAACGGCCGATCGCCCGCAGGTCGGCAGCATCCTGGGCACTGTGGAAGCGTCCGTCGCGCGCATTGCGCTCGAGATGATAGGGACAGACGTAATTGGCCCGGCCCTTGAGCAGCGCGATCGTCACCGGCACCTTCAGGGCGGCGCGAACGGTCGGCAGATCGCGATTGAAGAGCTGGTCCTGCAGCGTCTTGGTGCCGGTTGAGATGATCACCTTGCCGCCGGCCATCAGCGCCGGCACGAGGTAGGCGAAGGTCTTGCCGGTGCCGGTACCGGCCTCGGCGACGAGAACGCGGTTGCCGCGGATCGCCTCGGCAATGCACTGCGCCATCTCGACCTGCTGCGGACGGGCGTGAAAGCCCGGAATCGCGGCGGCAAGGGGGCCGTCGGGTGCTAGGATCGTGGAGGGGTCTGGCATCGGCTGGCCGTGACGGCGCTGGACTAAAGCCGGCATTCTACGCGCAGCGCGCCGCGCCGGCACGGGCCCGGAATACGCCATTGGCATTTCGAACACGCTTGTTCACACGCCTGCAATGAAACTCGCGAAGAATCGGCCCTGCCAATCCGACCGGTGCCGCCGACGCTGCGGTCCGGTCGCACGCCCTTCCCCGAAAGAAGCGAGAGAGCCCGCAATGAGCGACTTCGACGATCTGCCGACGAATCTTTCCCGAAACGAAACCTTCCAGCAGGTCGTCGACCGCACGATGAGCCGCCGTGCCTTCCTGCGAACCGGTGTCGGCCTCGGCGCGGCTGCCTTCCTGGCCGGCCCGCTGGCTGCCTGCGCTGCGCCGGGCGCGGCGTCATCGGCCTCGCGGGCAGCGCCAGGGATCGGCTTCGATGCGGTCGCGACCTCGTCCGCCGATACCATCGTCGTCCCGCACGGCTACAGCGCCCAGGTGTTCGCGCGCTGGGGCGACGCCCTGTTCGACGACTCGCCGGCCTGGCGTCCGGACGGCACCAACACCGGCGCGGATCAGGCCCGCCAGCTCGGCGACAACCACGACGGCATGCACTTCTTCGC
>JBFGUQ010000097.1:0-7875 GCA_041565515.1 Rhodocyclaceae bacterium
CCCCTGCAGCACACCGCCGGGCGCATGCCCTACGCCGTCGCGATTGCCGCCGGCACGCTGCTGCAACTGCTGCTCGTCCGCTCCGGCGGCTGGGCGCTGAGCTGAATGGACAACTAGGAGCCCCACCATGAACGCCCCTGCCAGCGCCAAGGTGATCCCCTTCGACGAACCTGCCGCCTTCCCGCGCGCACCCCGCACGCTGGAGGAGACCGGCCTGCCGCTGCTGTTCCTGGTCGAGCTCGCGGCCAAGCTGCTGTTCGTGCGCGGCCAGCAGCGACTGACCGAGCTCTCGCAGCAACTGCGCCTGCCGGCGATCGTGCTCGAGCAGCTGCTCGCCTTCATGCGCGCCGAGCGCCTGTGCGAGGTGATCCGCCGCGGCGAGACCGACGGCGACATCGTGTTCGAACTGACCGACGCCGGGCGCCTGCGCGCCGGCGAGTTCCTCGCCCGCTGCAAGTACGCCGGCGCGGCGCCGGTGAGCCTGGCCGCCTATGTCGCCCAGGTCGAGCGGCAGTCGGTGACGAACATGCAGGTTTCCCGCGAAGGCGTGGAAAAGGCCTTCCGAGGCCTCGTCGTCAAGCCCGAAGTGCGCGACCAGCTCGGTGCCGCGGTCGGTTCGGGCCGGGCGCTGTTCCTCTACGGCCCGGCCGGCGCAGGCAAGACCTATCTCGCCGAGCGCCTGGCCCTGCTGCTCGAGGGCGACATCGCCGTGCCGCACGCGATCCTGGTCGACGGCGAGATCATCCAGGTCTACGACCCGCTGATCCACACCGCGGTCGCCGAAGACGGCCGGCCCGGCGCCGTGCTCGACAACCTGCTGCGGCCCGACCTGCGCTGGGTGCGTTGCCGCCGCCCGGTGGCGATCACCGGCGGCGAGCTGACGCTGCGCATGCTCGACCTCGACTACGACGCCGGCACCGGCTTCTACCAGGCGCCGCCGCACGTCAAGGCCAACAACGGCCTGTTCGTGGTCGATGACCTCGGCCGCCAGATGGTCACCCCCGAGCAGCTGATGAACCGCTGGATCGTGCCGATGGACCGCCGCCACGACTACCTCGCGCTGCACAGCGGCACCAAGTTCAGCCTGCCCTTCGACGTCGTGCTGGTGTTCTCCACCAACCTGACGCCGTCCGAGGTCGCCGACCCGGCGTTCCTGCGGCGCCTCGGCTACAAGATCCACGTCGGGCCGATGAACGAGCACGAATACCGCAGCATCTTCGCCGGGGTTTGCGAGCAGCGGGGCATCGCCTTCGACGACGCCGTGTTCCGCAGCCTGGTGGACGACTTCCACGCCGCGAACGGGCAGCCGCTGCTGGCCTGCTACCCGCGCGACCTGGTGAACCAGATCGCCGATCTCGCCCGCTATCGCGGCGAGCCTGCGGAGCTGACGACCGAGGCCTTGCACTGGGCCTGGCACAACTATTTCGCGACCCACTAGGGTCGCGGCAATCGAGCCGGCAGCGAGGGCCCCTCCGGGCAATCGGCGCCAATCGGCAAACGCCCGCTGCCGCGGGCAACAGCAGGGCCGCCAAGCTGGCAGTGACGGTCCGGAAACAAGGGGGCTCACATGAAGGCCAAGGGTTTCATCTTCTTCCTCGTCGCCATCTTCGCCGGCCTCGCGGCCGTCGTGCTCGGCACACGCTGGCTGCAGGCGAAGGCCGCCACCGACGGCAACCGCATCGCCGTCGCCGCGGTGGAACTGCAACTGGGCGGGCGCATCACGCCGGAGGCGATCCGCCTCGTCGAGTGGCCCTCGAGCAGCGTTCCGAGCGGCGCCTTCTCCGATCTCGCCGCGCTCGACGGCCGGGTCGCGATCACCGGCATCCAGCCCGGCGAGCCGGTCCTGGAATCGCGCCTGGCGCCGATCGGCACCAAGGGCGGCCTGTCGGCGGTCGTGCCCGAGGGCAAGCGCGCCATCACCGTGCGCGTCAATGACGTCGTCGGCGTCGCCGGCTTCACGCTCCCGGGCAACTTCGTCGACATCATGGTCAATACCGAGGCGGCAGGGGCTGCGCGGAATAACCAGGACCAGATGATCTCGAAGATCGTGCTCGAGCGCATCCTCGTGCTCGCCGTCGCCCAGGAGGCCAACCGCGACGAGACCAAGCCGCGCGTGGTCAATGCGGTGACGCTGGAGGTCACCCCGGAACAGGCCGAGCGCCTGGACCTCGCCCGCAGCGTCGGCAACCTGTCGCTGGTGCTGCGCAACCAGATCGACTCCAACCCCACGGCGACCGACGGCATCACCAAGGCGATGCTGCTGCGCACCTCGGCCGAGGTTCCGCCGCTAGCCGAGCCCGCCCCGGTGAAGGCTGCCGCCCCGCGCCGCACGGTTGCCAGAGCGCGCCCGGCGCCCACGCCCAACGCGCAGGTCTGCGTCGAGGTCATCCGCGGCGTCAGCAAGATCAACGAATGCTTCTAGCCAACGCCAACCGCACACGGCATGCAGGGGACAACATGAACACGAAAACGAACACGCGCATTCGCCCGCTCGCAGCGCTTTGCGCGCCGGCCGCCGTCGCGCTGCTGCTGGCCACGGCCGGCCAGACCGCGGTCGCCGCGACGCCATCCGCGATCCGCTCGGTCTCACTCGCCGCCACCGGCGGCACGCCCTGCGGCCGGGTCGAGATCGCGCCGATGGTGACGATTCCGGTCGGCAAGTCGTCGGTGATCCGGCCACAGACCGCAGTCAAGCGCATCCTGCTGGGCAACCCGGAAAACGCCCAGGCCGCGCGCCCGAGCACCGAGGCGGCGAAGGACGACAAGGACAACAAGGGTGCGAAACAGGCACGACAGGACGACGGCCGGCCCGGCGTCGCCCAGGTCGATGTGCTGCTGCTGAGCCCGAACGAGATCTACCTTCTCGGCAAGACCGTGGGCTCGACCAACGTCGTGCTGGTCGACAGCGCCGGCGGCTGCACCGCGCTCGACGTCACCGTGGCGATGGACGTGACCTCGGTGCAGGGCGTACTCGAGATGCTGCTGCCGGACGAGACCGGCATCAAGGTGAGCTCCGCCTACGATTCGCTGGTGCTGACCGGCACCGTCAGCGACGCCACCAAGGTCGATCGCGCGGTCGAGATCGCCTCCGCCTACGTGCGCGACGGCGCCGGCGACAACGGCCGCAACGTGCGCGTGCTGAACATGCTCACCGTCGGCGCCCCGCAGCAGGTCATGCTCGAGGTCAAGGTGGCGGAAGTATCGAAGGCGGTGCTCGATCGCTTCGGCATCGACTTCACCCGTGCCTACGCCTCCGGCGACGGCACCATGATCCGCTTCCTGTCCGGCATCTTCGGCGGGCGCAGCGCGGTGGGCGGCCAGGTCTCCGGCACCGCCCTGGGCACGAGGATCGGCGGTGGCATCGTCGACTCCCTGAGCAACAGCAGCGCCACCAGCGCGCTCACCGCACCGCTGGGCAATGCGACCATCGGCGGCGACAGCACGACGATCCCGCTCGCCGGCGGCAGCAACAGCACCATGCTCAGCGTCGATGCGCTCAAGAGCGACGGCCTGATCAAGATCCTCGCCGAACCGACGGTGATGGCCATCAGCGGCCAGGAGGGCAGCTTCCTCGCCGGCGGCAAGATCTTCATTCCGGTGGCCCAGGGCGACAGCGGCTCGCGCACCGTGACCCTGGAGGAGAAGGAGTTCGGCGTGTCGGTGAAATTCACCCCGACCGTGCTAGACGGCGGCCGCATCAATCTTGCTGTGCGGCCCGAAGTGTCGGAACTGAACCGCGAGGGCGTTGGCATCAGCGCACCGGGCATCTCCGGCCTGGCAGTGCTGCCGTCCTTCACCACGCGGCGAGCCTTCACCACCGTCCAGCTCCAGGACGGCCAGAGCTTCGCCATCGGCGGCCTGATCAAGAACAACACCACCACCAACATCCGGGCCTTCCCCTTCCTCGGCGAACTGCCGGTGCTCGGCGCGCTGTTCCGCAGCACCGAGTTCCAGACCGACCGCACCGAACTGGTGTTCGTCATCACGCCGCGCCTGGTGAAGCCCCTGCCCGCCGACTATGCGCTGCCGACCGACAACTACATCGAGCCAAGCCGTGCCGACGTCATGCTGCACGGCCGGCTCGAGGGCAGCGCCCCCGCCTCCGGCGAGCGGGCACGCGCCAACCCCGGCAGCACCGACCCCGCCCGCGGCGGCTTCGAAACCAAGTGAGGATTCACAGATCATGACCAAGCTCGCAAACCTGGCCGGCGCCCTCGCAGTCCTGGGCCTGAGCGGCTGCATGTCGACCTCGCCCCATTGGGACGCCCGCTTCGGCGACGCCGCGCGCAGCGTCACCGCGCAGCAGGTGATCGACCCCAATGCCTCGCACAACGCCGACCCGGTCGCAGGCATCGACGGCAAGGCAGCCCAGGGGGCGATGGGCGAGTACGCGAAGAGCTTCGTGCAGCCGCAGCCGCAGCCCAACCTCTTCACCATCGGCGTCGGCGGCGGCGCCACGCGCTGAACGCCGACCGCATGCACGAGAGGCCCCACATGCGAAATCACGGCACTGCGCGCGACCCCCAACGCGGCGCGGTCGCGATCGTCACGGCGCTGTCGCTGGTGGTGCTGGTCGGCTTCACCGGCCTCGCCCTCGACCTCGGGCGCCTGTACGTCAACAAGACCGAACTGCAGAACGCCGCCGACGCATGCGCGCTCGCGGCCGCCAACGAACTGACCTGCGACACCAGCGTCGGCGGCGCCTGTCCGGCTTCCTTCCTGCTCAACGCCGAGGCCGCCGGCATCTTCGTCGGCGGCAAGGGCAACAAGGACTTCCAGGGCCAGGCGGTGACGATCGCGCCGACCGACGTGCGCTTCAGCACCACGCTGGGCCCGAACTCGAGCTACCAGTCGCGCGCCAGCGCGAACCCGAACTCGAAGTTCGCGATGTGCATCACCCGCGCCACCGGCATCACGCCCTACTTCATGGGCGTGCTCGGCATCGGCGCGCAGGCGGTCACGGCCACCGCGGTGGCCACCCTGGCCCCGGGACAGACGAGCTGCAGCGCCCTGCCGGTCGGCATCTGTCGCAAGCCGGGCGCCGCCGCCCCGCACTTCGGCTACACCGTCGGCGAGTGGGTCGCGTCGAGCTTCAACTCCGGCAACAACGGCGACGACAGCCTGGCGGGCGACTTCCGCTGGGTGGATTTCACCATCAACGCCGGCGGCAACTCCGAGATCCGCGACCAGCTCGCCGGGGGCGCCGCGGCCTGCGGCCTGCGCGTCGGCGACGACATCCGCCAGCCCGGCACGCAGCAGGGCGCGAAGTCGGCCTACAACACCCGCTTCGGCCTCTACCCGAACGGCGCCAACGCCTACACGCCGCAGACCGCCCCGCCGGACCGGACCGGCTACGCCTACCCCAACAAGGCGCCCGGCAGCCCGGTGATCGGCGTCGGCACCAGCGCCTACGCCGACTACCGCTCCCGCCAGGGCAGCTACGCCGGCTTCAGGAGCAACGAGTACGCGCCGAGCGGCGCCGCCGGGAACATTCCGGGCAACCCGATCAGCGGCGGGCCGAACAGCGATCACATGCGCTACGGCGCCGAGCGCCGGCTGGCGAGCGCACCGGTCATCGACTGCAACTCGGGCAACCAGGTGCCGATGCTCGGCATGGCCTGCATGCTGATGCTCAACCCGATGTCCAACGGCGCCACCGGCACGATCTATCTCGAGTATCGCGGCTCCGCCAACGCCCCCGACAGCCCCTGCCGCAGCGCCGGCGTACCGGGCAGCAGCACCTCGAGCGGCCCGCGCGTGCCGACCCTGGTGCAGTGAGAGCCGCGATGAACCTACGCTCCCGGCAGCGCGGCGTGGCCGCAGTCGAACTCGGCATCCTGATCGTCCCGCTGGTGCTGCTCGCCTTCGGCATCACCGAGTTCGGTCGCGCCATGTACCAGTACAACACGATCGCCAAGGGCGTGCGCGACGGCGTCCGCTACCTGACGCAGTACGCCCCCGGCGACGCCACCCGCATCGCCAATGCCAAGAATCTGGCCGCGTGCGGCACGATCACCCCGTGTTCCGGCCCGTCCGCCCTGGTGCCCGGCCTGACCGCCGCCATGGTCAGCGTCTGCGACCGCAGCAACTGCGCCGACCACAACCTGCAGCCGGTGGTGTCGGGCGGCGCGACCCTCGGCCAGGTCAACCTGGTGACGGTGAGCGTGACCGGCTTCCGCTTCAATTCCCTGGTGCCCTTCGTGATGCCCAGCATCACCTTCGGGCCGATCCGCTCGACCATGGAGCAGGTGCTATGAGCCGCCGAACGAGGATCGCCGGAAGACGACAGCGCGGGGTCGCGGCGGTGGAGTTCGCCCTCGTCGCGGGGCTCTTCTTCTCCTTGCTGATCGGCATCATGGAGATGGGCCGGGTGCTGTTCTTCTGGAACACCGCGGTCGAGGCGACGCGCCTGGGCGCGCGCACCGCGGTCGTCTGCGATGTCGGCGATACGGTCATCAAGGCGAAGATGAATAGCTTCTTCCCGGTGATTCCGATCGGCGCGATCAGCGTCGCCTACGACCCGCCGGGCTGCACGGTCGATACCTGCACCGAGGCCACCGTGTCCGTCTCCGGCATCACCGTCGACACGATCATCCCCTATATCCCCTTCACCGTGACGATGCCGGGCTTCGCCACCACGCTGACGCGCGAAAGCCTGAGCTCGACCGGCAATCCGGCCTGTCAGTAGGCCGGGCCAAGAAAGAATGCAACCGAGGACGTCGCCATGAAGATCAAAATTCTCTCGGACAGCCACGACAACGCCGAGCGTTTGCGTGCAACCCTGGTTCAGGCGGGAAAGACGATGGAAGTCGCGGTCGGCCACGGCGCCTCCGGCGACCCGCTCGGCGCCGTCAACGGCTCGGTGCCCGACGTCGTCGTGCTCGACGCCTTCCAGCCCGACAGCCTCGAGGCCCTCGAGCGCCTGACGCTGCGCTTTCCCCAGATCGAGCCGATCATCATCACCGCCGACACCTCGTCGGACTTCCTGCTGCGGGCCTTCCGCGCCGGCGTGCGCGAAGTGCTGCCGACCTCGCCTTCGACCGAGGCGCTGCATGCGGCGCTCGCGCGCATCACGCGCAAGCGCGGCGGCGCGCCGAGCGAAGGCAAGATACTGGCGCTGACCTCGTGCAAGGGTGGCAGCGGCGCCACCTTCCTCGCCACCAACCTCGCCTGGGTGCTCGCGGCCGAGCATGGCAAGCGCGTCGCGCTGATCGACCTGAACCTGCAGTTCGGCGACGCCGCGATGTATGTCAGCAACCAGAAGCCGGCGAGCAACCTCGCGCTGGTGTGCCAGCAGATCCATCGCCTCGACGCGGCCTTCCTCGCATCCGCCATGATCCCGGTCGCCCCCGGCTTCAGCCTGCTCGCGGCGCCGGAAGACCCGGCCCATTCGATCGACGTCAAGGCCGAGCACGTCGAGGCGATCCTGACCGTGGCGCGCGCGAACTACGACTTCGTCATCGTCGACGTCGGCCGCTCGCTCGACGCAGTGAGCCTGCAGCCCTTCGACATGGCCGACATGATCTTTCCGGTCGTCCAGCTCACGCTGCCCTTCATCCGCGAGGCCAGGCGCCTGGTCGAGGTCTTCGTGTCGCTCGGCTATCCGATGTCCAAGGTCGGGCTCATCGTCAATCGCCATCAGAAGAACAGCGACATCGGCCTGCAGGACCTCGAGCGAACGGTCAACGCCAAGGTGTTCAAGGCCGTGCCGAACGCCTACGAGGCCGTTGCGGCCTCGGTGAACCAGGGCGAACCGATCGCGCGCCTGGCCAGGAACAGCCCGGTGACGAAGGCCTTGCGCGAGATCGCCACCTCGCTCGCCGCCGACCCGGAAAAGGCGAGCAAGGGCTGGCTCTCGCGCCTGTTCGCCACGCA
>JBFGUQ010000098.1:0-7859 GCA_041565515.1 Rhodocyclaceae bacterium
CGCACGTCGTATGGTGGGCTCTACGTGGTGGTGCTGAAGAGCGGCGAACTGGTCTATACCGACGAAAAGACGAGCTTCATCATCGATGGTCGCCTGATCGACACCGGTACGCGCAGGGATGTCACGCAGGCGCGGCTCAATCAGCTCGCAGCGATCGATTTTTCCACGCTCCCGCTGAACCAGGCGATCAAGCAGGTAAAGGGCAATGGCAAGCGCCTGATGGCGAGCTTCGAGGACCCGAACTGCGGCTACTGCAAGCGCCTTGCCAAGGAGGTCGCGACGATGACCGACGTAACCGTCTACACCTTCCTCTATCCGATCCTCGGTCCCGATTCCACGGTCAAGTCGAACAACATCTGGTGCGCCAAGGACAAGGCGAAGGCGTGGAACGACTGGATGGTCGATGCCAAGGTGCCGGGGCAGGCCAGTTGCGATACCTCTGCTGTCGAAAAGAACGTCGCGCTGGGGCAGAAGTTGAGAATCAGCGGCACGCCCACGCTCTTCCTCGCCGACGGCAGCCGAATCGGCGGCTATGTCCCCGCTGCCGAACTGGACAAGGCGCTCGCCGCGGCTGCGGCCAAATAGACTCGGGAGATCCGCGCAGGGGCGCGCTTCTTGCCCGCGTGGCAACGCATGAATGCGAGGCCACGCGGGGCGGCGCTCGGCGTCCGTGTCGGCGCTACCTGAGCGCCGCCTGTTTCGCGACGCCTGGCGTCATCCCCTTCGGCAGCAACACCCACATGCGTCCCTGCTGGCGCATCCGTCCTGCCTGCTGACCCGCTTCGGGGCCGAGCCCCCAGAAGAAGTCCGCCCGCACCACGCCCTTGATGGCGCCGCCGGTATCCTGCGCAAGCATCAGGCGGCGTAGCGGGCGCTCGCTCAAGGGGTGGGTGGTGGCGAGAAACACGGGTGCGCCCAGCGGGACGTAGCGCGTGTCGACTGCGATGCTGCGGCCTGCAGTCAGCGGCACGCCCTGGGCGCCGATCGGTCCGCCGTCCGAAGGCGGGAGCTCGCGGAAGAAGACATAGCTCGGATTTACGTTGAGCATTTCGTGCAGGCGCTGGGGATTCTCCTGCGCCCAGCGCTTGATTCCCTCCATTGAGGCCTTCTCCAGGGGCAATTCGCCCTTGGCGACGAGCCAGCGGCCGATGGACTGGTAGGGGTGTCCGTTCTGGTCCGCGTAGCCGATGCGTACCAGCTTGCCGTCGGGCAGTTCGACGCGGCCCGAGCCCTGCACCTGCAGGAAGAAGAGGTCGATGGGGTCGCTCGCCCACAGCAGGGGCCGGGCGGGAACGCCCTCCTGGCGGCTTGCCAGTTCCTCGCGCGTCCAGTAGGGCATGACCTTGTTGCCGACGATGCGGCCGCGCAGCCGCAGGTGCTTGATCTCCGGATAGACGTCGCCGAGTTCGATCGTCAGCATGTCTTCGGGTACCGCGTGAACCGGCCACGCGAACCGGCTCGAGCGCGTGCGGCTGCCCTTGATGACGGGCTCGTAATAGCCGGTGACGAGTCCCTCGCGCGTGCCGTCCGGGTTGGTGAGTTGCCAGGGCTGGAAATACTGTTCGAAGAACTGGCGCGCATTCGCCGGGCTCGTCGCGTTGCCGAGTGCTCGCATCGCATCGCATGCGGGCCGCCACTGCGGCTGGCGTGAGAGGGCAGAGCACGACGTGCGCAGCGCAGGCCATGCAGCCGCCAGATCGTCTTCCGTCCAGCCCTCCACCGTTTCCCAGGCGGCGGCTTGCAGGGCTGGCGCAGCCTGCGCCTCGGGTTTCTTGTCCGGCTCGACGCCCGGGCAGGGCGCGCACGCTGGACAGGCGCGCGGCGGCGGACAGGAGCGGTCGGCTTCCGGCGCGGCCGGGGCCGGTCCCTTGTGGGCACAGCCTGCGAGGAGCGCGGTCAGGACGAGGAATGCGGGTGGTGTCAGGCGTCGGGCAAGGGCCGGAATCATGGGGAGGTTCAGGTAGACTGGCTTCATAAGGTTCCGGAGTATACCGGGACAAGACAACCGGATCCGGGGTTTGCCATGTGGCTGATATTTCTCGAAGCGGGCCTCGCACTCCTGCTGCTGTTCCTCATCGTGTGGGCGACCTGGCCGAAACGTCGGCCGCCCACGCCTTCCGACGACAATATCAACGAGAAATCCAGGGATGACTGATCTCGCCGAGTTCCTGAGTCGCGCCGAGCGTCTGCTCGAGCGCCTCGAAACCATGCTGCCGGGGCCGGTGCAGGCGCCGGACTGGGATGCCGCCCATGCCTTTCGCTGGCGTCGTCGTCAGGGGCGAGCGGTGCTGCAGCCGGTGCGCACTCCGCATCGGATCCGGCTCGAGGACCTGCAGGACGTCGACCCGCAGAAGTCGCGCATCGACCGCAACACGCGCCAGTTTCTTGCCGGCCGTCGCGCCAACAACGTGCTGCTGACCGGCGCCCGCGGCACGGGCAAGTCCTCGCTGATCAAGGCGCTGCTCAACGAGTACGGGGCGAAGGGGCTGCGGCTGATCGAGGTCGACAAGACCGATCTCGTCGACCTGCCCGACATCGTCGACCTCGTCGCAGTGCGGCCAGAGCGTTTCATCCTGTTCTGCGACGACCTCTCGTTCGAGGAGGGCGAAGACGCCTACAAGGCGCTCAAGAGCGTCCTCGACGGGTCGGTCGCCGCCGTCTCCGACAATGTGCTGGTATACGCGACCTCGAACCGGCGCCACCTGATGCCGGAGTATCACGACGAGAACCTGCAGGTTCGCCACGTGGACGGCGAGATCCACCCCGGAGAGGCCGTCGAGGAAAAGATTTCGCTGTCCGAGCGTTTCGGCCTGTGGATTTCCTTCTACCCCTTCGGCCAGGACGAATATCTCGACATCGTCGCGCACTGGCTGCGCGTGTTTGGAGTGCCGAAGAAGGCGATCGGGGCGGCACGCCAGGAGGCGCTGCAATGGGCGCTGATGCGGGGCTCACGATCCGGGCGCGTGGCCTGGCAGTTCGCGCGCGACCATGCCGGACAGCTCGAAGAGCACGGCCGGTGACGCGCAAGCTGGTGCACGTGGCCGCCGGCGTGCTGACGCGGCCGGACGGTGCCTACCTGCTCGGCCAGCGTGCGCCCGGCACGGTGTATGCCGGATACTGGGAATTCCCCGGCGGCAAGGTCGAAGCGGGCGAGTCGCCTGCCGAGGCCTTGTGTCGCGAACTCGACGAGGAGCTCGGTATCCGCGTAGGACACCTGAGGCCGTGGCTGGGCCGCGAACATGTCTACGAGCATGCCCACGTCTGCCTGCATTTCTTCGAGGTGACGGCGTGGGAAGGTGAGATCGACGACCGCGTCCACAGCGCGCTTGCCTGGGTGAGGCCCGGGGCGTCCGTCCCCGAGCCCATGCTGCCGGCCAACGGTCCGATCCTGAAGGCCTTGCGTCTGCCGCGGATGATGGGCATCACCCGGGCGGCGGCGATCGGCGCCAGGCGTCAGCTGGCCGAACTGGACGCAGCCCTCGAGTCGGGGCTGCGTCTCGTTCAGGTGCGCGAAGCGGCTCTCGCGGCCGACGCGCGCGAAGCCTTTGCGCGCGAGGTCGTGCGGCGTGCGCGGCCGTGCGGCGCCATCGTCGTCGTCAACGACGATTTGGAACTCGCTCGGCGCGTCGGCGCCGATGGCGTGCATCTGCCGGCACGGCACCTGGCGTGCCTCGGCGGCCGGCCGGATTTCGAATGGGTCGGCGCCTCGTGCCACACGCGCGCGGAACTCGAGCAGGCGGCGGCGCTGTCACTCGATTACGCCCTGCTCGGCGCGGTGTTGCCCACCGCGACGCATCCCGGTGCGCCATGCCTGGGCTGGGAGGGCTTCGCCGCGCTGGCCGCGAACCTGCCGCTGCCGGTCTTCGCGCTCGGCGGCATGTCCAGGGACGACATGGAGACGGCGCGGGACGCGGGCGCACATGGCATCGCCGCGATCCGCGCCGCGTGGCAGTCCACGGGCTAGCGGCCCGGCCCGCCGGGGCTGTCTCAGGCGTTGCGGGTGTCGCCGGCAGCGGGGGGCGCAAGACCGTCGTCTTCGCCGCCGGGGTCGGGCGGGGCGCTCGGCACGCGATAGGCTTCGGAGGCCCAGGCGCCGAGGTCGATCTTCTTGCAGCGCTCCGAGCAGAACGGGCGATAGCGGTTCTCCGCACGCCACTCTACCGGCTTGCCGCAGGTCGGACACTTGACGATGCGAGGACTGTCGGCGGCGCTCACAGGCTGCAGAAGGTCAGCTCGAAATCGATGTCGCGCTCGGCAACGCGCGGGCGCGCAAGCGTCTCCGGCAGCATGAAGCGGATGTTCAGGGCGTATTTGTTGGCGCTGATCTCCGGCACCGCGGCTTCGCTGCGCGGGACCCTCACCCGCAGCATCTGGGCCGTGCGCCCCGCCATCGTCAGCTGATAGGCGCCTGCACGCGCGAGCTGGGGTTCGGGCCGGCCGCTGGCGCGCAGCAGGCGCAGCACGATCTCGAGGCCCTCGCGGATCGGCGCCATCGGCTGCATCCAGCCCTCGAGGTCGCGGCGGCGGGCATCGGGTTCGCGATTGAGCCAGAAGTGGTAGGAGGGGAGATCGAACTGACACACGCCGCCGGGAATGGCCGCCCGGCTGCGGATGCTCATCAGCCATTCGTTTTCGCGCAGGTACTGGCCGATCTTTCCGGCCATCGCGAGCAGGCCGGTCGAGGCCTGTTCGATCTCGTACAAGGCGCCGGACAGGGCCTCCTCGGAGATCTCCGGGTTGTTGCGGAAGCCCATGAGGATCTGGCGCTGGCGTTCGAGCTCCTGCACCAGGTCGACCTTGAGGTCTGCGCGGCTGGCAACCTCGAGGGTCTCGAACAGGTTGAGAAGCGCCACGTGGTGATCCGGCGGCGCATCGTTTGCGGAGAAGTGCGAGACCTTGAGGAAGAGGTCCTCAAGGCACAATAGCGTGCGGATACGCTCGTTGAGAGGATATTCGTAGCTGATCACCGCATACTGTCCGCAATAAACGGGCCCGTGGAAATTTCGATCGATGATAGCACAGCGGTCCGGCCCGGACCCCGCAGCACGGCGGCCTCAGGCCTTGCGGGAACTGGCGTCTGCCAGGTAGCGCAGGTGCAGTCGATCCACCTGCTGCTGCAAGGCTTCGAGCGTCCCGCCGTTGTCGATGACGTCATCGGCCGCCGCAAGCCGCTCCTCGCGGCTTGCCTGGGCCGCCATGATGGCACGGATCTGCGTCTCGTCGAGTCCGCTGCGTGTCCTGACGCGTTCGATCTGCAAGGCCTCGGGGCAGTCGACGACACAGACGCGGTCGCAGCGCTGGCGATAGGTGCCGGATTCGACCAGCAGGGGAACCGCCATGACCACGTAGGGACCGGGCGCTGCGAGACACTGGCGCGCGCTCTCGGCACGGATCAGCGGATGCAGGATGGCCTCGAGCTGCTGGCGTGCGGCGGGCTCGGCGAAGACGCGGGCGCGCATCGCGCCGCGGTCGAGGCTGCCATCGGTCGAAATCACGCCCTCGCCGAAGGCTTGGCGGATGGCGGCGATTGCCGCGCCGCCGGGGGCGGTGAGCCGATGTGCGATGAGGTCGGTGTCGACGATCGTCGCGCCGAGGGCGGCGAAACGCTCGGTCGCCGCGCTCTTGCCGCTGCCGATACCCCCGGTCAGGCCGACGGTGAAAGGGGGGCGAGGCGGCATCCGGGAGGTCTCCATCGACTACCGGTCGCAGTCTTCGCGGTTTGCCGCGAGGCCAGGCTGTGCGGCTTCGATCTCGCTGCGCGCCGCATCGTCGAGGGTGGCCTGTATGCGGTAGGTGCTTGTCGTTCGCGCCTCGACACCGGCATTGCGCACCCCCTTGGCACTCAGCTGCGAAAGCATCAGCCGTGCGCGGTTCTCGGTCTTGAACAGGCCGAGCGAGACAGCGAACTGCGACGGGCCGGCGTCCTGGACGATGTAGGTGTCGGTGACGCCGAGCTGACGCAATTCCTGCACGCGGCGCTCGGCCTGTTCCTTACTGCTCTGCGGTGGCACCCGGACCCACCACGAGGAGGGTAGCTCGACGCGGCTGCGCACGCCTTTTGCGCCCGCCGCGACAAGGCGCGCATCGAGGGCATCCGCCTCGTCGCTTGCCAGCCCCGCCCACGCGACACAGATGCCTGCGGGCCTCGCGGCAATCGGCTCCGCGGGGGCCGGCTGCGTTGCGGCGGTCGGCTGCGTTGCGGCGGTCGGCTCGGCCTCGGCCTCGGCCGCAGGCGTGGTCTCGCGCTCGGATGGCAGTTCGGCCGCTTGGGCAGTCGGCTCCGGCTCCGGCTGGGGTGTCGGCGCGACTTCGGCTTGCGTCGCCGCCTCGACCGGCGCGGGTGCGGTGGAGGGCTCGGCGGGGACGCGCGCGGGCGCAGCCGCAGCAGGGGCGGCGGGCGTCGGCTTGTCCGCCCCGATCAGCTGGACGCGCTCGGGATTGAGCTGATTGCTGATGCGTTCGCGCTCGCCCTGCGGCGCGGAAGTGCCCAGCCAGCCCTGGATGGCGGCGAAGGCCAGTGCGTTGAGCGCGAGCAGCAGGATGAAGAGGAAACGCAGGGTGGTCATGCGCCTAGCTTAGCCGATTGGCAGAGGAGGAATAAGTGAGGGTACGCCGGCCGGTCTGCGGCGGCGGGGGCCTCCCCGCCGCGGGCGTCTCAGCCGACCCTGGGCAGATGGGCGAGCGATGCGGCCACCGCCTCGGCAGGGTAATCGTAGTTCTCCAACTGGCCGGAGAAATAGCGCTCGAAGGAACTCATGTCGAAGTGACCGTGACCGGTGAGGTTGAACAGGATCGTCTTCGCCTCGCCGCTGGCCTTGCACGCGAGCGCCTCGTCGATGGCGGTGCGGATCGCATGACAGGACTCCGGCGCCGGGATGATGCCTTCTGCGCGTGCGAACTGCACGCCAGCATCGAAGGTCGCGAGCTGGGGGACCGCGGCCGCCTCGATCAGCCCTTCGTGCAGCAGCTGCGACACCAGCGGCGAGTCGCCGTGATAGCGCAGGCCGCCGGCGTGGATTCCCGGTGGCATGAAGTCATGGCCGAGGGTGTACATCTTCATCAGCGGCGTGAAGCCGGAGGCGTCGCCGAAATCGTAGGCGTACGCGCCCTTGGTGAGCGTCGGGCAGGAGGTCGGCTCGACGGCGATGCAGCGCAGGTCCTGCGCGCGGCGGTCGCCCGCCGCCCTGTCGGCGATGAAGGGGAAGGCGATGCCGCCAAAGCTCGAGCCGCCGCCGCAGGGACCCACGACCACGTCCGGATAGAGGCCGATCTTGTCGAACTGCTTCTTCGCTTCGAGCCCGATGATGCTCTGGTGCAGCACCACGTGGTTCAGCACCGAGCCCAGGGTGTAGTTGGTGTCCGGCCGGCCGGCCGCCTCCTCCACCGCCTCGGAGATGGCGATGCCGAGCGAGCCCTGGTTGTCCGGATCCTGGGCCAGCAGCCTGCGGCCGGTGTCGGTGAGATCGGAAGGGCTGGCGAACACTTCCGCCCCCCAGGTCTGCATCATCAGGCGGCGATAAGGCTTCTGCTGATAACTCACCTTGACCATGTAGACGCGCACTTCCAGCCCGAACATCTGCCCGGCGAAAGCGATCGACGAGCCCCACTGGCCGGCGCCGGTCTCGGTCGTCAGGCGCTTGATGCCTGCCTCGCGGTTGTAGAAGGCCTGCGGCACGGCCGAGTTGGGCTTGTGCGAGCCGGCGGGCGAGACCCCCTCGTACTTGAAGAAGATCTTCGCCGGCGTGCCGAGCACCTTTTCAAGCCTTACCGCGCGCACCAGCGGGCTCGGTCGCCACAGCCGATAGATCTCCCGCACCTCTTCCGGAATCCTGATCCAGCGCGCCGCGCTCATCTCCTGC
>JBFGUQ010000099.1:0-7857 GCA_041565515.1 Rhodocyclaceae bacterium
ATTCGCGTCGATGTGCGCGCAACCGCCGGCGAGATGTGGCTGGCGGTGCGCAAGTCGTTCTGGGCGCTGATGCTGCCGGTCATGGTGCTGGGCGGCATGTATCTCGGCGTGTTCACCGCCACCGAGGCGGCCGGCATCGGCGCCATGGCCGCCCTGCTGATCGCGGTGCTGGTCTATCGCAACTTCGGCCTCGCGGACCTGTGGCATTCGCTGATCGACGCCTGCCGCACCTCCGCGCTGCTGTTCATGATCCTCGCCGGTGCGACCGTGTTCGGCCACGTGCTGACGAAGATGCGCATTCCGCAGGAAATCGTCGCCCTCGTCACCGACCTCGGCGTCGGCCAGTTCGGTTTCCTGCTTGCGGCGATGCTGCTGATCTTCGTCCTCGGGATGTTCCTCGAGACGATCTCGATCATCCTCATCACCACGCCGGTGATCCTGCCGGTGATGATCCATCTCGGCATCAACCCGGTCTGGTACGGCGTGCTGCTGATGATCAACCTCGAACTGGCGCTGATCACGCCGCCGGTGGGGATGAACCTGTTCACGATCAAGGCCATCAGCCGGGCGCCGATGTCGGACATCGTCGCCGGCGTGCTGCCCTACGTCATGCTGCTGGTGCTGGGGCTGGCCATCGTGCTCGCCTTCCCGGCGATCGCGCTGTGGCTGCCGGGGACGATGTTCCGCTTCTGATCAGTCTTCGCGCATCAGCAGCCAGTATTCGATCTTCATCGTCGCGACCGAGCCGGCGATGATCGCCGCGGTGGTGAGGATGGAGCCGACGGCCAGGGTGGAAAAGCCGGTGATCCCCTGGCCGATGGTGCAGCCCAGGGCGGTGACGCCGCCGAAGCCCATCAGCAGGCCGCCGATCATGTGGCGGCCGAGATCGCCGGCATCGCGGAAGCTCTCGATGCGGAACCGCCCGCTGAGGATCGCGAATGCGCCCGAGCCGGCGATGACGCCGAGGGCACTGGCGATGCCGAAGGTCACGACGCGGCTGACATCGCTCCACAGCAGAAACAGTTCCAGCGTGAACGCCAGCGGCGCGACGAAGGTGAGCGATTCGGCGCGGCCGCTGTTGGTGCCGATGAATGCCTCCTCCAGCGTCTCCGGGTGCTCGGCGACATAGCCGAGGTGACCGGAGACATACCAGCCGGCAACGGTCAGGGCGCCGATGACGATGCCGCCAAGCAGCACGTCCGCGCTGCGCCCCTCGCGGCTGGCCAGCGCCGCCAGCAGCAGGCCGCCGCCGACGACGCCGGCCGCCGCCAGCACGGCGGTGTCGGGCGCGAGGCCGGCGGCGGCGAGGAAGGCGGGCAGGTGCTGGCCGTGCGACAGTTCGGTGGCGACCGGGTCGAGATAGCCCGCCCGCCACACCCCGAACAGGCCGCGCAGCGTCATCGAGGCGCCGATGGCGAGGAAGACGAACACCACCAGCGACTTGAGGTTGCCGCCGCCGATGCGGATCAGCGTCTTGCTGCCGCAGCCCGAGGACAGGGTCATGCCGATGCCGAAGCAGGTGCCACCGACGATATGCGACAGCCAGATCAGGCGGCTACCGGTGTAGATCGACTTGGTGACGTCGAAGGCGCCGGCCAGCTGCAGTGCCGCCGTCCCGAGGATGGCCACGGCGATGGCCAGCATCCACATCCGCATGCGGTTCCAGTCGCCCATGTTGACGATGTCCGACACCGCGCCGAGGGTGCAGAAATGGACCTTGTTGCCGACGATGCCGAACACGGCGCCGAGGGCGAAGGCGAGGCCGACGATGGTGGAGGCGGAGACCAGGGATTCTTCCATGATGCGGCAGGGGTCCGAAGTGAGGCGTCGCCCGCGATTCTATTGGAAAAGCGGTATTCAGGCGCCGTGCGGCAGGTAGGGCGTGGGGTCGGCGACGCCGGCGGCGGCAAAGCCTGCCGCGCGCAGCCGGCAGGCATCGCAGCGTCCGCAGGCGCGCCCGGCGTCGTCCGCCTGGTAACAGGAGACGGTCAGGCCGTAATCGACGCCGAGGCCGAGACCGCGGCGGATGATGTCGCCCTTGGACAGCTTCATCAGCGGCGCGTGAATGCGCAGCTGGCGGCCCTCGACACCGGCCTTGGTGGCGAGGTTCGCCATGGCCTCGAAGGCGGCGATGAATTCGGGCCGGCAGTCCGGGTAGCCGGAGTAGTCCACCGCGTTCACGCCGACGAAGATGTCGCGTGCATCCAGCACCTCGGCCCAGGCGAGCGCGATCGACAGCATCACGGTGTTGCGTGCCGGCACGTAGGTGACCGGGATGCCGTTGCTGCCGGCGTCTTCCGGCACGGCGATGGACGGATCGGTGAGGGCGGAGCCGCCGAACTGGCCGAGTTCGACGCGGGCGAGGCGATGCTCGATCGCGCCATGCGCGTCGGCCACCCGGCGTGCAGCGGTGAGCTCGGCGGCGTGGCGCTGGCCGTAGGCTACCGACAGGGCGTAGGCATCGAAGCCCATGTCGCGGGCGATGGCGAGGCAGGTGGCGGAGTCGAGGCCGCCGGAGAGCAGGACGACGGCGCGTTTGGGATCGGTCATGGGAGCGTGTCCGGAAACGGGCAGGCCACAGGGGCGGCCATCGTGCGCAGCGTCAACGCCCGCGGGCGTCGTTCCACAGCACCTTGTGAAGTTGTAGCTGGAAGCGCACCGGCAGGCGGTCGCGCACGATCCATTCGGCAAGCTGCGCGGGGTCGAGGCTGCCGGCCACCGGCGACAGCAGCACCGCACAGCGGCGCGCGAGGTCGCGCTCGGCGATCTGTTGCCTGGCCCAGCGGTAATCGGCTTCGTCGGCGAGCACGATCTTGATCTCGTCGTGCGCGCCGAGGTGGATGAGGTTGTCGTAGCGGTTCTTGTCGAGCTCGCCCGAACCGGGGGCCTTGAGGTCCATCACCCGCGACACCCGCGGGTCGACCGTGGCGATATCGAGGGCGCCGCTGGTTTCGAGCGAAACCGAGTAGCCGGCATCGCACAGCGCGCGCAGCAACTCGAGGCAGCCCTTCTGCGCGAGCGGCTCGCCGCCGGTGACGCAGACATGCCTCAGGCCGTGGCCCGCCACCTCGTCGAGCACCGACGCCAGGCTGCGCGATTCGCCGCCGGTGAAGGCGTAGGCGGTGTCACACCAGGTGCAGCGCAGCGGGCAGCCGGTAAGGCGCACGAACACGGTCGGCAGGCCGACACGGCTCGACTCGCCCTGCACCGAGGCGAAGATCTCGGTGAGGCGCAGTCTGACGGCGGGGGCCGCCGGCGGGGCCGACACGCTCATCGCCTCAGCGCGCGCCGAGGCGCTGCTTGGCGACCTGTGCGGCGTTGCTCTGCGGATAACGCTCGGTCAGCGCCTGCAGGGTACGGCGCGACACGCCCGCCTCGCCCATCGCCTGCTGGCTGTTGGCCAGGCCGAGCATGGCGTCGGGCGCGACGTTGTCGTTCGGCCACTTGTTCAGCACGGTGTTGAAGTGGCGCGTTGCAGCGGCGACATCCTTGGCCTGCAGGGCGGCGTTGCCCGCCCAGAAGTGGGCGCCGGGCGCGAAGCTGCTGGCCGGGTACTTGGTCACGAAGGCGTCGAACGCGGTGAGGGCCTCGTTGTGCTTGCCGTCCTTGAGCAGGTTGAGCGCGTTCTCGTAGTCCGCCGATTCGGCGGCCGGATCGGCAGCGGCGGCCTGCGCTGCCGCGGGGTTGGTCTCGAGCTGGCGCATGCGATTGTCCAGGTCGACGTAGAAGTCGCGCTGCCGCCCCTTGAGCGTTTCCACTTCGTTCGTCAGCAGTTCGACCTGTCCGCGAAGGCGGGCAATCTCGCCGCGCAGCTGTTCGTTCTGGTTGGCGAGCTCGAGTTGCCCGCGGCTGGTGGTTTCCAGTCGGCTCTCGAGTTCCAGGCGGAGATTCGTGATCTCTTTGCGCGCCTCGGCGTCATCGAACAGACCCGCTTGCGCGGGTCCGGCCGATGACAGCACCAGCAGCGCCGCCAGTGGCAGCAGGCGCTTCATCTCAGAACTCGCCCGAGTACAGCATGTCGCCGCGACGGTTCTGCGCGTAGCAGGCCTCGGAGGCGTCGTCGCAGCGCGGCTTTTCCTCGCCGAGGCTGACCGACTCGATCTGAGCGTCGCGCGCGCCCAGCAGCGTCAGGGCCTGACGGATCACGTCGGCACGCTTCTGGCCCAGCGCGATGTTGTACTCACGGCTGCCGCGCTCGTCGGTATTGCCCTGGATGAGCATCTTCATCTGCGGGTTCTGCACCAGGAAGCGGGCATGCGCTTCCACCAGCGCCTTGGCTTCGGGCTTGATCACGTAGCTGTCGAAGTCGAAGAACACGCTGCGCTTGGACAGGATGTTGTTCGGATCGGTCAGGGCGGCGATGCCCGAGCCGGCTGCGCTCGGGGCGGTCACGGTGGCAACGCCGGTGCCGGCGCCGGAGCGGTCAACGACGGCGGCGGCGGTGGTGTCGGGGCCGGTGCTCGAGCAGGCGGCGAGCGTCATGGCGAGCAGGGCGGGCAGTACGAGCTTCTTCACGGGTGAATCTCCATTGTGTTGCGTTTAAGGACAGCAGTGAATCGGCGGCATGATTGCCGCCTTGTTATTACCGAGGCTGCGGACCCCATGCGGGTTCGCGAACATCGGCGGCCTGTACCGAAAGGCGCTGCTTCACCCGCCCATCCGCCGACACAGCGGACAGCACCCCCCGGCCGCCACTCTCGGTGGCGTAGAGGATCATGCGTCCGTTGGGCGCGAAGCTGGGGGATTCGTCACGTGCCGAATCGGTGAGGATCGTGGTCTGGCGGCTGTCGAGGTCCTGCACCGCCACCTGGAAGCGACCGCCGTTGCGGGTGATGAACGCGAGCAGGCGTCCATCGGCCGAGGGCCGCGGGGTGACGTTGTAGCCGCCGTCGAAGGTGACCCGCTGGGCGCTGCCGCCGCTGGTCGAGATACGGTAGATCTGCGGACTGCCGCCGCGATCGGAGGTGAAGTAGATCCATTGGCCGTCGTGCGACCATGCCGGCTCGGTGTCGATCCCGGCGGACGTGGCGAGACGGCGCACGCCCGAGCCGTCGGCATTGAGCACGTAGAGCTGGGACTGGCCGTCCTTGGTCAGCACGACCGCGAGCTGGGCGCCGTCGGGCGACCAGGCGGGCGCGGAGTTCGAACCCTTGAAGTTGGCCACCACGCGACGCTGGCCGGTGGCCAGGGTGTGGATGTAGACGATCGGCTTCTTCTGCTCGAACGACACGTAGGCCAGGTTCTGGCCGTCGGGCGACCATGCCGGCGAGATGATCGGTTCGCGCGAGCGCAGCGCGGCCTGGGCGTTCATGCCGTCGGCGTCGGCGACCTGCAGTTCGTAGTTGGTGCCGCTCTTGACGACATAGGCGATGCGGGTGGAGAAATAGCCGGGAAGGCCGGTGAGCTTCTCGTACACGAAATCGGCGATGCGGTGGCCGACCAGGCGGTTCTGCGCCGGCGCCATGGGCAGCGCCAGGGCGCCCAGTTCGGTCTGCTTCTGCGCATCGAACAGGCGGAAGCGCACCTGGAAGCGCCCGTCGGCCTGGGCCACGATCGTGCCGGTCAGCACCGCGTCCGCCCCGCGGCCGCGCATGCCGGCCAGATCCGGGATGACCGCCTCGGGCAGGGCCAGCGGCCCGATGTCGATCAGGCTGAAGAGACCGCTGCGCTCGAGATCGGCTCGCACCACGTCGGTGACCCCGCGCGGCAGCGCACCCTCGTTCTCGAAGATCGGGATGACGACCGGGAAGCGCGAGGCGCCCGCGCCGGTGATCTCGATGGAAAGCTGTGCCTGGGCCGCGAGCGACAGGCTGGCGATGAAGGTGGCGATCAACAGGCGGATAGCGGAAAGCATTTTCATCATCGGTGGATGTTCGAGCGTCGAATTATAGACGGGGCAGGCTCACTCATCTGCCAGCGGGCGGAATTTCAGGTTCAGCGTGCGCTCGAACTGGTTGCGGTTCTCGGGCAGCGGCAGCGGGCTGGAGCGTCGGATGGCGCGCTCGATTGCGTCGTCGAGCGCCGGGACCCCCGAGGTACGCTTCAGGCGGATCGCCATGACCTCGCCGGACGGCAGCTGATCGACTTCGAACTCGGCCTCGGGGTTGCCAGTCAGGCCGGGCGGCCGCAGCAGGTTGCCCCGCACCTTGGTGCTGATGGCGAGCTTGTACTTGTCCATGTCGCCGACCGCGCGAGCCGCCGACGCGCGCGCGGCGTCGTTGCGCATCATGCGCTCGAGCTGGGCGCGTTCGGCCTCCTGCGCCAGGCGCTGGGCGATGTAGTCGTCCTTCGGCGGCTGGATCGGCTTGGGCTCGGGCTTCGGCTCGGGTTTGGGCTCGGGCTTCGGCTGGGGCTCCGGTTTCTTCGGTTCCGGCTTCGGCTCGGGCTTCTTGGGTTCCGGCTTCTTCGGTTCGGGCTTTGGCTCGGGCTTTGGCTCGGGCTTCTTCGGCTCGGGCTTCTTCTCCGGCGCCTTGGTGGCGATTTCCGGTTTTGCCACCGGCTTCGGCGGCTCGGGCCTGGGTTCCGGCTTCGGCTCGGGTTTGGGCTCGGGCTTCGGTTCCGGTCTGGGTTCCGGTTTTGGCTCGGGCTTCGGCTCGGGTTTGGGCGCCGGTGCCGGCTCGGGTCGTGGCTCGGGGGCGACGGCCGGCGGTGCGCTGACGAGACTCACCTCGAGCGAGGCCGGCGGCGCGCTCTGCCAGTTGATGCCGAAGAACAGGAACAGGGCAAGGCCGAGATGGACCGCGATGGTCAGACCGAGCGATGCCCATTTGCCCGGCGCCTGCGCGGGCGGTACTGCGCGCTCGTTCATCGGCTGGTGCTGCCCGCCTGCGTCTGCAGGCTGATCTTGCTCACGCCCGCGTTGCGCGCCGCCTCGAGGACGTCGATCACCTTCTGGTACTGCAGCTTGCTGTCGGCCGCCACCAGGAAGGGCTGCTCGGGGTTCTTCGCCAGGGCGTCGGCGATCGCCTTCTGGAACTGGAGGTTCGAGACCGGACGCGAGCTCGTGCTGGTGCTCTGACGCAGGGCCATCGCCCCGTCTGCCTTGAGCTCGATGACGATCGCCTCGGCTGGCGGCGTCGAGATCGTGCCGGCCGAGGGAACGTTGATGTTGCCCGTCTGGATCATCGGCGCGGTGACCATGAAGATCACCAGCAGGACCAGCATGACGTCGATATAGGGCACGACGTTGATCTGGTTCATCAGGCGGCGCTGGCGCATCGGCTTGCTCCTCGCCGCTCAGCGCAGGTGGCGCTGCAGGATGTTGGAGAACTCTTCCATGAAGCTCTCGAAGCGGATGCCGATGCGATCGATGTCATGGGCGAAGCGGTTGTATGCCACCACGGCCGGAATCGCGGCAAACAGGCCGATCGCGGTCGCGACCAGGGCCTCGGCGATACCGGGCGCCACCTGCGCGAGGGTGGCCGAACTGACGTTGGACAGGCCGCGGAAGGCGTTCATGATGCCCCATACGGTGCCGAGCAGGCCGATGTAGGGCGACACGGAGCCGACCGAGGCGAGGAAGGCGAGATGCGCCTCGAGATCGTCCACCTCGCGCTGGTGCGTCGCGCGCATGGCGCGGCGGGCGCCGTCGAGCGTGGCGTTCTGGTCGTGGCCCTTGCCCCGAAGCTTGGTGAATTCGCGATAGCCCGACTCGAAGATGCGCTCCATGCCCCCGGTCTCGTGGCGCGTGGCGGTGGCGGACTCGTACAGCGTGTTGAGGTCGCCACCGCTCCAGAAATCGCGTTCGAACTGGTTGGTCTTCGTGCGGGCGGAGCGGATCTGGAACGACTTGCGGAAGATCCAGTACCAGGACACCAGCGACAGCGCGACGAGCAGCGCCATGACGAGCTGGACGAG
>JBFGUQ010000100.1:0-7825 GCA_041565515.1 Rhodocyclaceae bacterium
CAGCGTCCGGGTCCAGCGCGCAACCGTCGCCTTGCGGATGATTTCGCCGATCACCGGGAACTTCAGGATCGCGCGGTCGACCGCGATCTGCATCGCCTCGCTGCGCTTGTACAGGTAGGAGATGGCGACCACGGCACCGATGATGATGCCGAACACCATGTACCAGTATTCGACGAAGAAGTCCGACATCGCGATCACGATCAGGGTGGGCGCGGGAAGGTCGGCGCCGAAGCTGGTGAACACGTTCTTGAACTCCGGAATCACGAACAGCATCATCACCGAGACCACCAGCGCGGCGACGACGACGACCGCTGCCGGGTAGAACAGCGCCGACTTGATCTTGCTCTTGATCGCGAGGATCTTTTCCTTGTAGGTGGCGATGCGGTCGAGCAGGCTGTCGAGGATGCCCGCCTGTTCGCCGGCGGCGACGAGGTTGCAGAACAGGCGGTCGAAATACACAGGGTGCTTGCTGAAGGCCTGCGAGAGGTTAAGGCCCGTCTCGACGTCGTTGCGCACCTCGTTGAGCAGCCGGCCGAGCGCCGGATTGCCCGAGCCCTTGATGGCGATGTCGAAGGACTGCAGCAGCGGCACGCCGGACTTCATCATCGTCGCCAGCTGGCGTGTGAACAGGGCGATGTCCTTGTCGCTGATCTTCCCGCCGCGCGACAGCTTCTGCTTCTTGACCTTGGTGACCAGGATGCCCTGGCGCCGCAGCATGGCCTGGACGACGGCGTCACCGGTGGCGCGCACTTCGCCCCGGATCATCTTGCCGGTCTTGTCCTTGCCCTCCCAGTTGTAGAGGTCTTCCCTGGGGCCTGTGGCACGCACCGCCCGGCTTGCTGTCGCCATGAGTTCGAAGTTCCTAAGACTTATTCATTGGTGCTCGCCAGCACCTCTTCCAGCGAGGTGACGCCCTGCTTCACCTTCAGCAGCCCGGACTGGCGCAGGTCGCGCACGCCTTCGCGCTGCGCCTGCGCGGCAATGTCCATCGAGTTGCCGTTGGTCATGATGATGTGGGCGATTTCCTCGGTAATCGGCATCACCTGATAGATGCCGACGCGTCCCTTGTAACCGCTTCCCTTGCACCGCTCGCATCCCACCGGGCCCATCGGCTGCCAGCTGCCGTCGAGTTGATCGGCTTCGAATCCGGCTTCGAACAGGGCTTCGATCGGGATGTCGACCGGCTTCTTGCACGAGCATAGCCGGCGCGCCAGGCGCTGGGCCGTGATCATGATCACCGATGACGCTATATTAAACGGCGCCACGCCCATATTCTTTAGACGTTCGAGCGTCGTCGGTGCATCGTTGGTGTGCAGGGTGGAGAGCACCAGGTGGCCGGTCTGCGCCGCCTTCACCGAAATCTCGGCGGTTTCGAGGTCGCGGATCTCGCCCACCATGATGATGTCCGGATCCTGGCGCAGGAAGGCGCGCAGGGCGGCGGCGAAGGTGAGGCCGGCCTTGTCGTGGACGTTGACCTGGTTGACACCGGGCAGGTTGATTTCCGCGGGATCCTCGGCGGTGGAGATGTTCACCCCGGCCTTGTTCAGCAGGTTGAGGCAGGTGTACAGCGACACCGTCTTGCCCGAGCCGGTCGGGCCGGTGACCAGGATCATGCCGTAGGGGCGCTCGACCGCGGCGAGCAAGGCCTTCTTCTGCTCCGGCTCGTAACCGAGCGCGTCGACACCGAGCATCGCCGAGCTCGGGTCGAGAATACGCATCACGATCTTCTCGCCGTACAGCGTCGGCAGCGTGGATACGCGGAAGTCGATCGCCTTGTTCTTGGACAGCACCAGCTTCATGCGCCCGTCCTGGGGGACGCGGCGCTCGGAGATGTCCAGGCGCGAGATGACCTTGATGCGGGCCGCGATCTTCTCCTTCAGGACCAGCGGCGGCTGGACGATCTCGCGCAGCACGCCGTCGGTGCGCACGCGGATGCGGTAGTATTTTTCGTAGGGCTCGAAGTGGATGTCGGAGGCGCCCTCGTTGATGGCGTCGATCAGGATCTTCTGGATGAACTTGACGACCGGGGCGTCGTCGACCTCGCTCGTGTCCTCGCCCGGCTGATCGCTGGCCGGCTCGCTCTGCAGCAGGTCGAGGTCGAAGTCGTCCCCGGTCAGGTCCCTGAGGGTCTGCTCGGTGGATTCGGCGACCGAATCGACGAGGCGGCCGAGCTTGTCTGCTTCGGCGATGACGAGGTCGAGCTGCAGCCCGGTCTGGAAGCGGATCTCGTCGAGCGCGCGCATGTTCGAGGGATCGGCCACCGCGAGCGTGATGCGGTTCTGGCGCTTGAGCAGGGCAAGCACCTGGTGCTTGGCCATCAGCTTCTTGTCGACCGCGTCGCGGGCGATCATCGCCTTGTCGAAGCTGGCGATGTCCAGCAACGGGTAGCCGAAGGTTTCCGCCGCGAAGCGGGCCGCGGCGGCCGGGGTGACGAGGCCGCGTTGCGCGAGTTCGGACAGGAATGCGTTCGGAGTGTCCGCCGCGCCGCGGGAGCATGCCACCGCGTCGGCCTCGGAGAGCCTTCCATGCTGGATCAGCGCCCTGGCGAGACCGCTCAGGGCTGGTTGTGGATTTGCCGCCATCTGCTGCTCTCAACTGACTCGAACTTGATCTTGCACGCCACCCTTGTGCTTGTAAAGCGCCGACGTCACACGGACTCGATGCCCTCGACCCGTCCCCGGCGATGGCGCCCGGCGTTCATTGCTGCGGGGGCGCTCCGGTGCGGAACAGCCTGGCCGTGCGCACCATGCGGTCCTGCGTCTGCACGACCTCGATCGGCGTGTCGGCGATACGCATCGCCACGCCGGTTTCCGGGATGTCCTGCAGGTATTCGAGGATGAGGCCGTTGATCGTCTTCGGGCCGTCGATCGGCAGCGACAGCCCGAGCCGGCGATTGAGTTCGCGCAGGTTCGCCGAGCCATCGACGAGCACGCTGCCGTCGACCTTCCACGACATGCGGTCGCCGGCATCGGGCATGCTGGTGGTGAACTTGCCGATGAGCTCCTCGATGATGTCCTCCAGCGTGACGAGGCCGAGCATCTCGCCGTATTCGTCCACCACGAAGGCGAGCCGCTGCTGGTTCTCCTGGAAGAACTGGATCTGCGAATACAGCGGTGTGTCGGCCGGGACGAAATAGGGCTTGACGAGCAGGTCCTTGAGGCGCTCGACGTCGAAGCCTTCGTCGAGGGTGTCGCTGAGCAGCCGGCGCTGGTGCAGCACTCCGATGATCTGCTCGCTGTCGCCGTCGTGCACCGGCAGCCGGGTGTGGTAGCTGGTGGCGATTCGATGGCGGATGTCTTCCGCCGACGCCGACAGGTCGATGCCTTCGATCGCGCCGCGCGGTGTCATGACGTCCTCGACGGTGACGTGCTCGAGGTCGAACAGGTTGACCAGGATGCTGCGGTGCTTCTGCGGGATGTACTGGCCCGACTCCAGCACCATCGAGCGCAGTTCCTCGACCGACAACGCGCTCGCGCCTTCGTCGTGCTTCGGCTGCAGACGCAGCAGCCAGAGCAGGCCGCTGACGAACAGATTGACGAACCAGACGGCCGAGTAGAACACCCGTAGCAGGGCCGACAGCGGGTAGCAGAAGATCAGCGACAGGCGGTCGGCATGGTGGGCGCCCAGGACCTTGGGGGTGATCTCGGCAAAGACCAGGATCAGGAAGGTGACCAGCAGCGTCGCCATGCCGAGTGCCCAGCGGTCGTCGCCGAAGAGCTCCATGGTGATGACGCTCACCAGGGTGGCGGCGGCGGTGTTGACCAGGTTGTTGAACAGCAGGATGACGCCGAGCAGGCGGTCGGTCTTGCCGAGCAGTTCGAGTGTCAGGGTGGCCCCGCGATGGCCCTGCGCGGCGAGCGAGCGCAGACGGTAGCGGTTTGCCGCCATCATCACGGTTTCGGACATCGAGAAGGTGCCCGACAGCACGAGGAGGACGACTAGGGCGGAGAGTTGCGCCGCGAGGGTGATTTCTGACACGCGCTTGGAATGAAAAATCAGGGCCTTGGAGTATTCAGGCCCGGTCCTGCAGTGTCAAGGCGGCGCGTGCCCGGCCCGAGGGCGTCGGCGCCCGGGATTCAGCCGGCGCGCCCGAGCACGACCTCGACGACGAAGCGGCTGCCGACGTAGGCGAGCATCAGGGCGATGAAGCCGGCCAGGGTCCAGCGCAGCGCAACCCGTCCGCGCCAGCCCCAGGCACGGCGGCCGAACAGCAGGGCGCCGAACAGCAGCCAGGAGACGAAGGCGAACACCGTCTTGTGATCGACGCGGAACGCCTGGCCGAACAGGGACTCGGAGAACAGGACGCCCGAGACCAGCGTCAGCGTCAGCAGCACGAAGGCGATGCCGATCAGCCTGAACAGCAGGCTTTCCATCGTCAGCAGTGGCGGCAGTCCGGCGAGCACGCGATTGAAGCGCGCGTTGTGCAGCTGGCGGCTCGCAACCGACATCAGCATGGCGTGCAGCGCGGCAAGCGTGAACAGGCTGTAGGCCAGCATGGCGATGATGAAGTGGGCGCGGAACGCGGGCGAGGCGGCATTGGCGAGCACGTGCTCGCCCGGAAAGGCCAGTGGCACGAGCGTCGCCACCGCGCCCGCCGGCATCGCAACTGCGTGCAGGCCGTCGAGCCGGGTGTAGAGCGTTTCGACCCAGTAGAAGCAGATCGCCAGCCACACCATCAAGGACAGCGCGACGCCGAAGCCGAAGCGCATCTCGGTGCCGGGAAACAGTGCCTGTTGCAGCGCGGCGCCGTGGATCACGATCGCCACGAGCAGGATCAGCCTGTCGCGCGTCGATATGCAATTGCCCTGAGCCTTTCCGCTCTCGCGCCAGCAGGTGCGCCAGAACTTCAGGCCGAGGACGGCGTAAAGCGTGGCGGGAATCAGATGAAGTAGAATTGGCTGCATACGTAGCCGCAGTTTACTCCAAGTCACCCCGCCCGAAGGCCCTCGCGAACATGCTCGACAATCTCACCCAGCGCCTGTCAAAGGTCGTCAAGACCCTGCGTGGCCAGGCACGCCTGACCGAAGACAATATCCAGGATGCGATGCGCGAAGTGCGCATGGCGCTGCTCGAGGCCGACGTCGCCCTGCCGGTGGTGAAGGACTTCATCGCCCGCATCAAGGAGAAGGCGGTGGGGCAGGCGGTGATCGGCTCGCTCACCCCGGGCCAGGCCCTGGTGGGCGTGGTGCACGACGAGCTCAAGGCCCTGATGGGCGGGGCGCACGAGGGCCTCAACCTCGCCGCCCAGCCGCCGGCGGTGGTGCTGATGGCCGGTCTGCAGGGCGCGGGCAAGACGACGACGACCGGCAAGCTGGCGAAGTTGCTGCACGAGCAGCAGAAGAAGAAGGTGCTGGTCGTGTCGGCCGACGTCTATCGGCCGGCCGCCATCGAGCAGTTGAAGACGGTGGCGGCGCAGGCCGGGGTCGAGTTCTTTCCCTCGAACACCGGCCAGAAGCCGATCGACATCGCCCGCGCGGCGGTCGATTACGCGCGCAAGCATCACGTGGACGTGCTCCTGCTCGATACCGCCGGGCGGCTGGCGATCGACGAGGCGATGATGGCCGAGATCAAGGCCTTGCACGCCGCGGTGAAGCCGGTCGAGACGCTGTTCGTGGTCGATGCCATGCTCGGCCAGGACGCGGTCAATACGGCCCGTGCCTTCAACGAGGCGCTGCCGCTGACCGGCGTGATCCTCACCAAGCTCGACGGCGATTCGCGCGGCGGCGCCGCGCTGTCGGTGCGCCACGTCACCGGCAAGCCGCTGAAGTACGCCGGTGTGGGCGAGAAGCTCTCCGGCCTGGAGCCATTTCATCCGGACCGCATGGCCAGCCGGATCCTCGGCATGGGCGACATCCTCGGTCTGGTCGAGGAGGCGCGCCGCGGGGTCGACGAGGACCAGGCGCGCGCCTTTGCGCAGAAGCTCAAGACGGGCAAGGGCTTCGATCTCAACGACTTCAAGGAACAGATCGGCCAGATGCGCAAGATGGGCGGCCTGTCGTCGATGCTCGACAAGCTCCCCGCCCAGTTCGCCCAGGCCGCAGGCAAGCTGCAGGGCGGGGCCGAAGAGAAGACGGTCGGCCGCATCGAGGGCATCATCAACTCGATGACCCCGCTCGAGCGCGCCAAACCCGAGCTGCTCAAGGCCAGCCGCAAGCGCCGCATTGCCGCGGGCGCCGGGGTGACGGTGCAGGAGGTGAATCGCCTGCTGAACCAGTTCGAGCAGACGCAGAAGGTGATGAAGCAGTTCTCCAAGGGTGGGATGCAGAAGATGATGCGGGGCATGAAGGGGATGATGCCCGGCGGCTTCCCGGGCATGCCGCGCTGACACGATGCGCGATATCTTCATTGCCTTCGGCCGCGCCTCGCGCAGCCTGTTGCGGCGCGACATCTTCTGGCATCTGCTGTGGCCAGGCGTCGTCTCGATGGTGCTGTGGCTCACGGTCGCCATCCTTTCCTGGGTCCCGCTGACCGAGGGGCTGATGGCCTGGATCGGCGGGTGGGCCTGGCTGGGCGACTGGCTGTCGACGTCCGAGGTGGCCGCCGCGGTGATGCTGGTGCTGATCAAGATCGCCGTGGCGCTGGCCTTCGTGCCGCTGATCTACGTCACCGCCGCCTTGCTGGTTGCGGTGATCGCGCTACCGGTGATGCTCGAGCGCGTCGGTCGGGTCGACTATGCCGATCTGGAGCAGCGCCGGGGCGGCACGAATATCGGCAGCGCGTGGAACGCAGGGGTGGCCGGGGTGCTGTTCCTGCTCGCGCTGCTGCTGTCGCTGCCGTTCTGGCTCATTCCGGGCGTCGGCCTGGTGGCGTCGGTGGTGCTCACCGGCTGGCTCAATCAGCGCGCCTTCGGCTACGACGCCCTGATGCTGCACGCCGACCGCGAGGAGCTCGGCCGCCTGCGCGAGGTGCAGCGCGCACCGTTGATGCTGCTCGGCGGCAGTTGCGCGATGCTGGCCTACGTGCCGTTCGTCAACCTCATCGCACCGGCCTTCTCGGGCCTTGCCTTCGTCCATTTCCTGCTGGAGTCCCTGCGCCGCGAACGCCACGCCCGTGGTGTCACCCTGCTCGATCCCGAGCCCTCGAATCCGTCCCGGACGCGTCGATGAGATTCGGTGCCCTCATCATCGGCGACGAGATCCTCTCGGGCCGCCGCAGCGACAAGCATCTGAGCAAGCTGATCGAGCTGCTCCGTGCGCGAGGGCTCAAGCTCTCCTGGGCGCGATACGCGGGCGACGACTTCGCCCGCCTGACCGAGACGCTGCGCGAGACCTTCGCCACCGGTGACGTCGTCTTCGGCTTCGGTGGCATCGGCGCCACGCCCGACGATCGCACGCGCGAGGCCGCCGCTGCCGCGCTCGGCCTCGAACTGGCGCTGCACCCGGAGGCCGAGGCCGAGATCCGTGCCCGCTTCGGCGACCAGATCACCGAGGAACGCCTGCAGATGGGCGTATACCCGGTGGGCAGCGAGATCGTTCCGAACAGCTTCAACCGCATTCCCGGCTTCTCGATCCGCCGGCACTACTTCACGCCGGGCTTCCCGGTGATGGCCTGGCCGATGGTCGAATGGGTGCTCGATACCCACTACCGGCGTCTACACCACGCCGAGGACTACGTCGAGCAGTCGGTCACCGTGTGGGACGTCTATGAGAGCCAGCTCATCGAACTGATGCGTGAGATCACCAGCGCGTTCCCCGATGCGACGCTGTTCAGCCTGCCGACGATCGCGAGCGAGGGCGAGCGGCGTTCGATCGAACTCGGCATGACGGGGGCGGTGGGGCGGGTGGCGGAGGCGATGGCCCGGATCAAGGCCGACATGGAGCGGCGC
>JBFGUQ010000101.1:0-7824 GCA_041565515.1 Rhodocyclaceae bacterium
GAGGTCGCCACCGCTCCAGAAATCGCGTTCGAACTGGTTGGTCTTCGTGCGGGCGGAGCGGATCTGGAACGACTTGCGGAAGATCCAGTACCAGGACACCAGCGACAGCGCGACGAGCAGCGCCATGACGAGCTGGACGAGGACGCTCGCCTGGCTGATCAGGCTGAGAATGGAGAGGTCGTGAGAGACGGTCATGCTTGTGTCGGACTTTCGAGTTGGGAGTGCATGGCACCGGGGATCGGTGCCGGTTTCTGCTTGTGCCAGTCGATGCAGGCGACAAGGACCTTTGCAACGAACAGAAGTTCGTCGCCACGGCGGATTTCCTGGTGAAAGAGGATGCTGGCGCGGCGCAGGGCGTCGATTCGCGTGATCACGTTCAGGCTGTCGTCGAGCCTGGCCGGCGACAGGTAGTCGGCCTGCACCGAGCGCACGACGAAGGCGGTGCCGTCGACCGCGAGCAGGGCCTGCTGGCCGAAACCCCGCTCGCGCAGCCATTCGGTGCGGGCGCGCTCGCAGAAGCGCAGGTAGTTCGCGTAGTAGACCACGCCCGCGGCGTCGGTGTCTTCGTAATATACGCGCACCGGCAGCACCTGCACCGCAGCGGAGGCGGGCGGTACATCGTGGCGGGGGGCGGCGCGCCCTGTGTGCGCTTTAGTTTGCATTGCAGCATTCTAGCCGAGCCGCAGGCAAGCGACAGGCCCTGTTGCGTTCTGTTGCGCGCGCCCATCACTGCAATGCCCAATCGCCGGCAGGCCTTGTCGCGCAAGCCCTTTGCGGGAAATGTTATCCTCTCCTCCCGGCCCGAATGTCCCCCGTTTCCGACCTCTCGACCAAGGAGCAGCGAGGCAATGTCGCTATTCGGCAAGAAACCGCCATCCGCCACCGTCCCGCCCGCGGCCGGTCGGGGCGGGTCGGGTCGTGCCGACGCCGCGCCGCTGCCGCCGCTTACCGAGCTCTCCGCGCTCGATTTCTCCGGCACGGACGCCGGACGGGGGCTGGCACGGGCTGCCGGCATGGTCGAGGTGCAGGAAGTCGGCGGCGGAATCGGTGCCGATTTCGAAGAAGCCGCGGTGCTGTATGCCAACGGCAGCGACGCCGAGGCCGAAGAGGTGCTCGACCGGGTGCTCGAGGATCCGCGGGCAAACGCAGGCGAGGGCCTGTGGATGATGCTCCTCGACCTCTACCGGCTGACCGGGCAGCGCCAGCGCTTCGAGTCCCGCGTGCTGGATTATGCAACGCGCTTCGAGCGCTCGCCGCCGCCGTGGGTCGATCTGTCCGGCCAGGGTGAGCGCCGCCGCAGCGACCTGCCACCACTGGTCAACCTCTCGGGCAATCTTTCCGCCAAGGCCGGGGACCCGTTCCAGCAGATCAACGTCATCGCGCGCAAGAGCGGTGGCATCCGCATCGACATCGGGCGGCTGCGCGGAGTCGACGAGGCCGGCTGCGGCTTGCTGCGCCAGCTGCTGGTGCGGCTGGTTGCCGATCGCATCAAGGTGTCGGTGGTGAACGGCGAGCCACTGGCAGCCGTGCTCACCGAGCGCGTGGCGGTCGGCCAGGCCGAGAATCGCGAGGCCTGGCTGTTGTTGCTCGAGCTGCTTCAGCATACGGGCGAGAGGGACCGTTTCGAGAACCTGGCGGTGGATTACGCGGTCACCTTCGAGGAGTCGCCACCGTCGTGGGAGCGGAAGGTCGCGCCGCCGTCTGGGCAAGGCGGCGCGGAGGCGCAGGGCGCGGGCGTGGCCGGCGACGTGTTCTGCTTCGAGGGCGAACTCGGCGGCGCCTCGAACGAGGCGATCCGCAGGTTTGCCGCCTTTGCCGCCGACCGGCGCGAACTGACGCTGGATTGTGCCGCCCTGCGGCGCATCGATTTCGTCTGTGCCGGCATGCTCTTCAATATTCTCGCCACGCTGCAGGCTCAGGGTAAACTCGTGCGCCTGCAGAACGTGAACGCCATGGTGGCTGCGCTGCTGCGGGTCATGAGCGTCGATCAGGTAGCGCAGGTTACGCTGCGCCGTTGATGAAACAATGCGCCGGAGTTCTCTCGGCGGGGAAAAGTCATGGAACAGTATCGCGGCACCACCATTCTGTCGGTGCGGCGCGGCAATCAGGTCGCGCTCGGCGGCGACGGCCAGGTCACCCTCGGCAACATCGTCATCAAGGCCACGGCGCGCAAGGTGCGCACGCTCTACAACGACCGCATCCTCGCCGGTTTCGCCGGCGGTACGGCAGACGCCTTCACCCTGTTCGAGCGCTTCGAGGCCAAGCTCGAGAAGCACCAGGGCAATCTGCTGCGCAGCGCGGTCGAGC
Source organism: Rhodocyclaceae bacterium (assembly GCA_041565515.1). GTDB lineage: Bacteria > Pseudomonadota > Gammaproteobacteria > Burkholderiales > Rhodocyclaceae > Thauera. The sequence continues at coordinate 2,308 of JBFGUQ010000101.1, forward strand.
TCGCCAAGGACTGGCGCACCGACCGCATGCTGCGCCGGCTCGAGGCCATGCTGGCGGTGGCTGATCGCGACCATTCATTGGTGATCACAGGCAATGGCGACGTGCTCGAGCCCGAGCAGGGCATCGTCGCCATCGGCAGTGGCGGGGCCTACGCCCAGGCGGCGGCGCGGGCGCTGATCGAGAACACCGAGATCGCGCCACGCGAGGTGGTGTCGAAGGCACTCTCCATCGCCGGCGACCTGTGCATCTACACCAACCAGAACCACATCATCGAAGTGCTGGACTGAAGGCAAGCTCATGACCCAGATGACCCCGCCGGAGATCGTCTCCGAACTCGACAAGAACATCGTCGGCCAGGACAAGGCCAAGAAGGCGGTGGCGATCGCGCTGCGCAACCGCTGGCGGCGCGCGCAGGTGGAAGAGCCGCTGCGCAGCGAGATCACGCCCAAGAACATCCTCATGATCGGGCCCACCGGCGTGGGCAAGACCGAGATCGCTCGCCGGCTGGCGCGCCTGGCCAATGCGCCCTTCATCAAGATCGAGGCGACCAAGTTCACCGAAGTGGGCTATGTCGGGCGCGACGTGGACACGATCATCCGCGACCTGATGGAGATCGCCATCAAGGACGGGCGTGAGCGGGCGATGACGGCCGTGCGCGACCGTGCGCTCGACGCCGCCGAAGACCGCGTGCTCGACGCGCTGCTGCCGCCGGCGCGGCCGGTCGGCTCGAGCGCCGATTTCGAGCCGCAGCCGGACTCGAGCACGCGGCAGAAATTCCGCAAGAAGCTGCGCGAGGGGGAACTCGACGACAAGGAGATCGAGATCGAGGTCGCCGCGCCGTCGATGCAGGCCGAGATATTCGCCCCGCCGGGCATGGAAGAGCTGACGCAGCAGATCCAGGGCATGTTCCAGAACCTCGGTGGGGGCAAGAGGAAGCTGCGCAAGCTCCAGATTCGCGAGGCGCTGAAGCTGCTCGCGGACGAGGAGGCGGCGCGCCTGGTCAATGACGAGGAGGTCAAGCTCGAGGCCGTGCGCTCGGTCGAGCAGAACGGCATCGTCTTCCTAGACGAGGTCGACAAGATCGCTGCACGCACCGACGCCCACGGCGCCGACGTGTCCCGCCAGGGCGTGCAGCGGGATCTGCTGCCGCTGGTGGAGGGCACGACGATCTCGACCAAGTACGGCATGATCAAGACCGATCACATCCTTTTCATCGCCAGTGGTGCCTTCCATCTGTCGAAGCCCAGCGACCTGATCCCCGAACTGCAGGGGCGCTTCCCGATCCGCGTGGAGCTCGAGTCGCTGTCGGTCGAGGATTTTGCCCAGATCCTCACCAGCACCGACGCCTGCCTGACGCGCCAGTACGAGGCCCTGCTCGAGACCGACGGCGTCAAGCTCAGCTTCACCACGGAGGGGATCCGGCGCCTCGCCGAGATCGCCTTCCAGGTGAACGAGCGGACCGAGAACATCGGCGCCCGCCGCCTGTACACGGTGATGGAGAAGCTGCTCGAAGAGGTGTCCTTCGAGGCCGGCCGCGGCGGCGTGGACGCGCTGGCCGTGGATGCGGCCTACGTCGACAGCCGCCTGGAGGTCTTCGCCGAGCGGGAGGATCTGGCGCGCTACGTGCTCTGAGGGACGGAGCAGTCCTTTCTGGCTGGGCCGGGCGCGAGCGCCGCCCCGGCCTTGTCCTGCCGCCAGGGTGCTGCGCGGTGCCCCCTTCCTGGTGACCACGCAGTGCTGATTCGCATCGTTTCCATCCTGTTCCCCATGTTCGCGATCACCGCCGTGGGGTACGCCGTCGGGCGGCGGATGAGGCCGGATCTGTCGCATGCGAACAAGCTCAACATGGACGTGTTCGTCCCGGCGCTGGTGTTCGCGGCGCTGGCGAACAAGAGCTTCGACATCGGCGCCTACCTGCCGCTGCTGGGCGCCACGGCCTTCGTCGTCGGGGGGTCGGGCTTGCTCGGATGGCTGATCTCGCGCGCCGCCGGTATCGAGCCGAAGACGCTGGTGCCGCCTGTCATGTTCAACAATTGCGGCAACCTCGGCCTGCCGCTGGCGGTGCTGGCCTTCGGCGATGCCGCCCTGGCGCCGATGATCGCGATATTCATGGTGTCGAACCTGGCGCACTTCACCTTCGGCGCCTGGCTGCTCGATCACAACGTGCGCCTGAGCACGGTATGGCGCGTGCCCTCGGTGCTCGCCACCGTCTCCGGCCTCGCGGTCGGCATTGTCGGCGTCGAGGTCTGGCCGCCGCTGATGATGGCGATCCGGATGCTGGGCGAGATATCGATTCCACTGATGCTGTTCGCGCTCGGCGTCCGTCTCGCCGGGTCGCGCATCGGCTCGATCGGCTTCGGCGTGTTCGGTGCCGTGGTACGGCCGCTGGTGGGGATGGCGCTGGCCTGGGCGATCCTGCAGGTGGTCGAACTGCCGCCGCGCGAACAGGGACTGCTACTGGTGTTCGGCGCGCTGCCGCCCGCAGTGATGAACTACATGTTCGCCGAGCGCTACGGCCAGGAGCCGGGCAAGGTGGCTTCGGCTGTCCTCATCGGCAACCTCGCCGCGGTCGTCTTCCTGCCGCTCGCCCTGGCGCTGGCACTCGCCTAGCCCAGCCCCCTCAGCCGGCGTCCTTCGGCGCCGGTCCCTTGGCGGCCTGCGCGAGCAGGCTGCCCAGCATATCCACCGGCACGGGGAAGACCAGGGTCGAGCTCTTGTCGCTGGCGACCTGGGTGAGCGTCTGCAGATAGCGCAACTGCATCGCTGCCGGCTCGCGCGACAGCATCGCGGCCGCTTCCTTCAGTGCCTCGGCCGCCTGCTTCTCGCCTTCGGCATGGATCACCTTGGCGCGCCGTTCGCGTTCGGCCTCGGCCTGGCGGGCGATCGCCCGCACCATGTTCTCGTTGAGATCGATGTGCTTGATCTCGACGTTGGTGACCTTGATGCCCCACGAGTCGGTCTGGGCATCGAGGATCTGCTGCACGTCGAGGTTCAGGCGCTCGCGCTCGGCCAGCATCTCGTCGAGCTCGTGCTTGCCCAGCACCGCCCGCAGCGTCGTCTGCGCCAGCTGGCTGGTGGCGACGAGGAAATTCTCCACCTGGATGATCGCCTTCTCCGAGTCGACGACGCGGAAGAACACTATCGCATTCACCTTCACAGACACGTTGTCGCGCGAGATGACGTCCTGCGAAGGCACGTCCATCGTCACCACGCGCAGGTCGACGCGCACGATCTGCTGGATGCCGGGCACGACGATCACCAGGCCCGGCCCCTTGACCTTCCAGAAGCGGCCGAGCAGGAAGATCACGCCGCGCTCGTATTCGCGCAGGATCTTCAGCGACGAGAAGATCAGGAAGATGAGCAGCAGGATCAGCGGGGCGAAGCCGAACTGGAAGTCGATCATGGCGAGGTGCTCCTGGCAGTTGAGGGATCGGTGACGGGGGATACGTCGGCGGTGAGGCCATCGAGGCGGTCGACCTTGACCCGCGTGCCGGGCGCGAGCGCGGCGGGCGAGCGCGCGCGCCAGTTCTCCCCATGCACCAGGATCCACCATTCGCCGCGCTCGGCCGCGCCGGTGACGATGCCGATCGCGCCGACCATCTCCTCGCTCCCGCTTACCACCGGGCGCCGGTAGCTGCGCGCGGCGAACCCGCCGATCGCGAGCAGCACCGCCGCGCTGGTGAGCGCGAGGCCGGCGATCAGCGCGATCGGCACGCCGAATCCTGGGGCCTCGACGTCCATCAGGAACAGCCCGCCGATGACGAAGGCGATGATGCCGCCGACGCCGAGCACGCCGAAGCTCGGGACGAAGGCCTCCGCCAGCATCAGCCCGGCGCCGATCGCCACCAGCACCACGCCGGCCCAATTGACCGGCAGCAGCTGGAAGGCATAGAGGGCGACGAGCAGCGAGATCGCGCCGGCTACGCCGGGCACGCCGAAACCGGGCGAGGTGAACTCGAAGAACAGGCCGTAGATGCCGATCATCATCATGATCAGCGCCACCTGCGGATTGGCTAGCACCGCGAGGATGCGGTTGCGCCAGTCGGGGTCGAGGCGTTCGAGCGTCGCCTGCGCGGTGGCGAGGGTCACCTTGCCGCTGCCCAGCGCCACCTCGCGACCGTCGATGCGCGCGAGCAGGTCGGGTACGTCGAAGGCGATGAGGTCGATCACCCCCTGCTCGAGGGCGTCTGCAGCCGACAGGCTCGCCGCCTCGCGTACCGCACGTTCGGCAAATTCCTCGTCGCGGCCGCGCAACTGCGCCAGGCTGCGGATGTAGGCGCTCGCGTCCGCGACCGACTTGGCCGACATCGCGTCGCTTCCCGACAGGGGTTTCGTGGCCGGCTTCTTGGCTGCGGCTTTTCCGGCGGGCGCGGCATCGCCGTCCCCGGTCTTCGCCGGCGCCTCGTCTGCAGCCGTCGATTCCTCGGCCCCGGCCTCGGCGTCTTCGTCCGGACCGGACTTGCCCGGCTGGGCGCCGCCTATGCCGATCGCCACCGGCGTCGCCGCGCCGAGGTTGGTGGCGGGCGCCATGGCGGCTACATGACTCGCGTACAGGATGTAGGTGCCCGCGCTGGCGGCACGCGCGCCCTCGGGCGAGACGAAGGTCGCCACGGGTACGGGCGAGGAGAGAATCGCCTTGATGATCGTCCGCATCGAGGTGTCGAGGCCGCCGGGCGTATCCAGCTCGATCACCGCCAATACGGCGCCGCTCTCTGCGGCACGGGCGAGTCCGCTCTGGATGTAGTCGGCGGTGGCGGGGCCGATCGCGCCGTCGACCCGCAAAACGAGCACATTGCTGCCCGCGGCCGTCGTCAGCCCGCTGCCGACCAGCGTCAGGGCGGCCAGCATGAGGAACAGCGCAGCAATACGTCGGAACCAGGACCCTCCGCGAGCCTGCATCGGATGACCTCCAGGGCGAGCGAGCGCGACGTTCAGCGGGTGCTGACGCGCTCCTCACTTGGGAGTCCGTATGTCATGAGAAGTTCGGCCGGGGTCCGGCCCCAGCTACTCCCCGGTGAAGCGGCGTATGTGTCGGCGGTCGCGCTTGGTCGGTCGGCCATGCAGGTCGGCGCCCGGTGTGGCGGCGAGCCTGCGCGTCTCGCGTGCGGCCTCGCGCCGGGCGATGCTGTCGGCGCTTTCCTCGTAGAGCTGCTGTGCCACGCTCGCCGGTCCGCGCTTGTCGGCGATCGCCCGCACGGTCAGGCTGCGCACCTCTTCGCCGATCGTGACCTCGACCCGGTCGCCCGCCTTGACCTCGCGCGCGGGCTTGACCGAGGCGCCGTTGAGCTTGACCTTGCCGCCGTCGACCGCTTCTGTTGCGGCGGTGCGATGCTTGAAGAAGCGCGCCGCCCACAACCACTTGTCGAGGCGGGTGCGGGCGGTATCGGGTGCGGAATGGTCGGACAAGGCAGCGGTTCCGGACGGCAAGGCCGCATTATCGGCGCCGCCGGGCCTGCACGCCAAGAACGGCGGGCCCGGCCAGCGTCGATCGGTGGCTCAGCCGATCATGCCGGCGCC
>JBFGUQ010000102.1:0-7495 GCA_041565515.1 Rhodocyclaceae bacterium
CCATCTCCGAGGGCATGAAAAAAGCCGCCTCGACAGGCGGCTTCGTTTGTTGCCGGTCGATGCGCGGCTCAATCCTCCTCGCGGTACTTGTCGTGACAGGCCTTGCACGCCTCGCCCATCTTGCCGAACGCGGTCTTCACCGCAGCGGCGTCGCCGGTCGCGGCGACCTTGGCAAGGTTGTTGGCGGCGCTGATGTACTCGCCGGCGAGCTTGCCGACGTTCTCGCCTTCCGTGAAGAGTTCGGGCTTCACACGGGTCTTGACGTCTCCGATGGCCTTGTCGGTGCCCGGGCCGAACAGCGCGCCCATGCCGGAGTTGGCGGTGGCGGCGACCACGTTGGCGGCGGCGATGACCTGGTCCTTGTTGTACTCGCCTTCCAGGTTGGCCTTGATCTTGCCCATGTTCCAGGCCATGAACTTGTAGCCGGCCTGGCGGGCCTTGATCTGGTCTTCGGGCTTCATCTGGGCGCTCGCCGCGGTGGCAAGGGTCAGGGCGACGATGCCGAGGGTGGCGCGCAGGGTCGATTTATTCATAGGGGTCTCACAGGTGGTCGATTGACGGGTTCGGGGTCGGGTCCCCGGCTGGGACAGCCGGGAACCCGACTCGGTTCATCCTATCAGGATATTTCCTGTGCATCGACTCGCGAGCGCACGCGACCGAGCGGCGCCGTCAGCCCCGGCGCTCGCGCTTGCCGGCGGACGCAGGCCGCGCCCGCTCATTCGATCTGTACCGGCACGAAGATGCGCGAATCGTTGCGCTGGATCAGCAGCGCGAAGCGCTTGCCCGCGCGCTCGACCAGCATGCGGAATTCGGCCAGATTGCTCACCGTCTGGTTGTTGAGCGCGAGGATGACGTCGCCGCGTTGAATGCCGGCCCGAGCCGCCGGCCCCTCGGCGGCCTCGACGACGAGACCACCCTTGAGACCGAGCTGGGCGGCTTCCTGAGGCGTCAGCGAGCGAGCGCTGAGGCCGAGTTTGGCGTCGGCGCCGCCGCCCGATCCCGGCACCGCCGCGCTCGCGCTGATCTCCGGATTGAGTTCGTCCAGCGTGGCAAGCACGTCCCGACTGCGGCCGTCGCGCCAGATCTCGAGGCGGATGCGCGTGCCCGGGCGCTTGTTGCCGATGATGCGGGGCAGATCGATGGAATCGCTCACGCTCGTGCCATCGACGCCCAGCACCACGTCGCCGGGCTTCAGGCCTGCCTTGTCGGCGGCACTGTCGGGTTCGACGCTGGCAACCAGCGCGCCGCGCGCGTCGGGAAGGCCGAAGGATTGCGCCAGGTCCTTGTCCACCGTCTGGATGGCGATCCCCAGACGACCACGCTGCACGCGGCCGTGGGCGATGAGCTGGTCCTTGATGTTCATCGCGACGTCGATCGGGATGGCGAACGAGATGCCCATGAAGCCGCCCGAGCGCGAGTAGATCTGCGAGTTGATGCCGATGACCTCGCCGGCGAGGTTGAACAGCGGGCCGCCCGAGTTGCCGGGATTGATCGCGACGTCGGTCTGGATGAAGGGCACGTAGGTCTCGTCCGGCAGCCGGCGCGCCTTGGCCGAGATGATGCCCGCGGTGACGGTGGCGTCGAAGCCGAAGGGCGAGCCCACTGCGACGACCCATTCTCCGACGCGCGCGCGATCCGCATCGCCGATCCGCACCGTCGGCAGGTCGCGCGCGTCGATCTTGATCAGGGCGACATCGGTGCGGCGGTCGATGCCGATCACCTTGGCCTTGAACTCGCGCTTGTCGATCAGGGAGACGGTGACCTCGGAGGCCGTATTCTCGTCGTCGCCGCCGACGACGTGGGCGTTGGTCAGCACATAGCCATCGGCGCTGACGATGAAGCCCGACCCGATACCCCGGCGGGTGCGTGGGCCGGCGCCCGGCTGGCCGGGCATGCCCGGAACCGGGACGCCGAAACGGCGCAGGAAGTCGTAGAACGGGTCGTCCGCCAGCGGGTTGTCCCCCATCGACTGCTGGCGGCGCTGGACGACGCTGATGTTCACCACCGCCGGGCCGACCTGTTCGACCAGGTCACCGAAATCTGGCAGGCCGTATCGGTTGGGCCGCACCAGCGACGGCGCGGGAGCGACTTCCGCTACGCTCTGCGCCTGGGCGAAGGAAACGATCGTACCCCCGGGCGCGGCGGAAAGCAGCGCGGCCGTCAGGGCGCTTGCGAAGATCAAAGTGCGCATGTTCGGTTCCGTGTGTGTTTGGGTCCGATCCGGTGGACGCGCTTTGGTGCGGCCCGTTCCCGGAGAATGCTTGCAGAGAGATATCGGGATGGTCCGCGCGGGTTTCAAGGCCGGCCCCCGGCCCTTCGCCATCGATGCCGCAAGCGTCGAGCGTGCGCCTTGCCGCGCCGCCGGTCGAGTCCCGCCGGTGGTGGAATGCGAGGGGAATGCGCAGCAGGGGGGCGGAAGCGGTAACATCTGCGGGTGCCTCCACCAGCCCGCTCGACGGATGCCGCCGGGCCATCGCCATGACCTTGACCGATCTCCGCTATCTCGTCGCCCTGGCTCACGAGCGCCATTTCGGCCGCGCCGCCGAGAAATGCCATGTGTCCCAGCCCACCCTGTCGGTCGCGGTGAAGAAGGTCGAGGACGAGCTCGGCATCCAGCTGTTCGAGCGCAGCGCGTCCGAGGTCAAGATCACCGAGACCGGCCGTCGCATCGTGTCGCAGGCCGAGAAGGTGCTGATGGAAGCGGGCCAGATCCACGAGATCGCTGCGGCGGGCAAGGATCCGCTCGCCGGCCCGCTGCGCGTCGGCGTCATCTACACCATCGGGCCCTACCTGCTGCCGCGACTGATCCCGCGCGTGCACAAGCTGGCGCCGCGCATGCCGCTGATCATCCAGGAAAACTACACCGCGCGCCTCGCCGAGGCGCTCAAGCGCGGCGAGCTCGACGTCATCATCATCAGCCTGCCGTTCGAGGAGGCCGGCATCGTCGCCCAGCCGCTGTACGACGAGCCCTTCCGGATACTGATGCCGAGCGACCACCCATGGACCGCCTCCGAGCGCATCGAGGCGGAACACCTCGCCGAAGACCAGCTGCTGCTGCTCGGCGCGGGCAACTGCTTTCGCGAGCAGGTGCTGGAGGTGTGCCCGAGTTGCCGCAACGTCGGCGGGCTGCAGCGCACGCTCGAGGGCAGCTCGCTCGAAACCATCCGTCACATGGTCGCCACCGGCCTGGGCGTGACCGTGCTGCCAAGTTCCGCGACCGACGAGATCACGACGCAGAACCCGTTGTTGGCGATCCGTCCCTTCGTGGAGCCGGAGCCTTCGCGCCGGGTCGCGCTGGCCTGGCGAGTGACCTATCCGCGCAGCGGCGCGATCGACGTGCTGCGGGCGGCCGTGCTCGACAGCGATCTGCCCGGGGTGACGCCGGTCGCGCGGGCCGGCGCTGCGAAACCGGGCGTGACTGCTGCATGATAGTCATTTTCAATGAAAAGAATAATTAGTATTGATTTGATTCATTGAATAGACTGCTTTATGCTGGTTGCGTTACGGCCCTGAGGGCCATCCAGGTCAACGCGTCGAAGAAGGAGGAAGAACATGGATATCGATATCGGCATCGTCAAGCAGGACCGCGAGGACATCGCCAACGGGCTCTCCCGCCTGCTCGCCGACAGCTACACGCTCTACCTGACCACGCACAATTTCCACTGGAACGTGACCGGGCCGATGTTCAACACGCTGCACCTGATGTTCGAGGCGCAGTACACCGAACTGGCCCTGGCGGTGGACCTCATCGCCGAGCGCATCCGCGCGCTGGGCGTTGCGGCGCCGGGCACCTACTCGGAGTTCCAGAAGCTCACCAGCATGAGCGAGCCCGCAGGCGTGCCGAAGGCCGAGGAAATGATCCGGCAACTGGTGCTTGGCCAGGAGGCAGTGGTCAAGACCGCGCGCAGCATCGTTCCGGTCGCGGACAAGGTCGGCGACGAGCCGACCCTCGACCTGCTGACGCAGCGCATGCAGGTGCACGAGAAGAACGCCTGGATGCTGCGCAGCCTGCTTGAGGCTTGATCCGAAGCCTGTACCCGGCGGATCCGGGTGTGAACGGCAGACGGGCCAGCAGGGCCCGTCTGCCGTTCACGCCGCTTCACTTCCCGGCGAAGCGCACCCGCAGGCGGGCCTTGATCGGTTGCGCGATGTGATCGAGCGGCAGCACGTGGGTCTGCTTCACCCGCTGCAGCGCGATGTCGGTCTTGATGTTGGCCACGCCCGGCAGGCGCAGCACGCGCTTCATCATCAGCTCGGAGAAGGCGGCGAGGTCGGGGGCGACGATGCGCAGCATGTAGTCGGCGTCGCCGCTGAGCGAATAGCACTCGGTGACCTCCGGCAGCGCCGAGACCGCGGCCTCGAACGCGTCGGGCCGTGCCTCGCCGTGGCGCTCGAGGATGACGTGGGCGAAGGCGATCACGCCGAGACCGACTGCCGCGGGCTCGAGCAGCGCGGCATAGCCCGCGATGAGGCCGCTTTCCTGCAGGCGCTGGAGGCGACGGCTGACCTGCGAGGCCGACAGATGGACTAGCTCGCCGAGCGCGGCGTTGGTGGCGTTGCCGGCGCGCTGAATGGCGTCGAGCAGGGTGAGATCGTAGCGGTCTATCGTGATCTGTGGCATTCGATCGCCTTTTCATGCACGAAATGTGTGAATCTTAGGCCGACACCCGCGCAGAAAGCGCACTATTTGCAGTCGATGAGCCGGATAATTTCTCCACGAAACCAACAGGAGGCTTCCCGATGAATCTCACCGAATCGCTGCTGCATGCGCTCAAGGCGCACGGTGCGCGCCAGATCTTCGGCATTCCCGGCGACTTCGCCCTGCCGTACTTCCGCATCATCGAGGAGTCGAAGATCCTGCCCCTCCATACCTTGTCGCACGAGCCCGGGGTCGGCTTCGCGGCCGACGCGGCGGGTCGCATCAAGGGGGGTTTGGGTGTCGCCGCCGTCACCTACGGCGCCGGTGCGCTGAACATGATCAACTCGGTGGCTGCGGCCTACGCCGAGAAATCGCCCCTGGTGGTGCTCTCCGGCGGGCCTGGCCTGGGCGAGTCGCGTTCCGGCCTGCTGCTTCACCACCAGGCCAAGACGCTCGATTCGCAGTTCCAGATCTTCAAGGAGATCACCTGCGACCAGGTGAGGCTCGACGATGCCGAGCGCGCGCCGGCGGACATCGCGCGCGTGCTCGCCAGCTGCCTGCGTCACTCCCAGCCGGTATATGTCGAGATCCCCCGCGACATGGTCGCCAGGCCCTGCGAGGCGGTGGTCGCCGAGGCCGAGCCGGCGGTCGACGAGGAGGCGCTCGATGCCTGCGTCGAGGAGATCCTGGCGCGCTTGGCCCGCGCCAGCGCGCCGGTGCTGATGGCGGGCGTCGAGGTGCGGCGCTTCGGCCTCGAGGACAAGGTCGCCGAACTGTCGCGCCGCCTCGGTCTGCCGGTGGTGACCAGCTTCATGGGCCGCGGCATGCTGGCCGACGCGGACGCCCCGCTGGTGGGCACCTACATGGGCTGCGCCGGCCTGCCCGAGGTGACGCGACTGGTCGAGGATTCGGATGGCCTGTTCCTGCTCGGCGTGATCGTGTGCGACACCAATTTCGCCGTTTCCGAGAAGAGCATCGACCTGCGCAAGACCATCCAGGCCCTCGACCGCCGGGTGACGATGGGCTACCACACCTATCCGGAGGTCCCGCTGGACGCGCTGGTGGATCGCCTGCTGGCGCGCGTCCCGCCGGCCCACAAGGCCTTCGAGCTCGTCCGCGCCGTGTTCCCGCACGGGCTGGTGGCCGACGATGCGCCGATCTCGCCGTCCGACATCGCCACCGCGGTCAACGATCTCATGGCCGAGCATGGCAAGCTGCCGATCGCCTCGGACATGGGTGACTGCCTGTTCACCGCGATGGACATCGAACACACCGCGCTGGTGGCGCCGGGCTACTACGCGACCATGGGCTTCGGTGTGCCGGCCGGACTGGGCCTGCAGGCGGCGACCGGGCAGCGGCCGCTGATCCTGGTCGGCGACGGCGCCTTCCAGATGACCGGCTGGGAGCTCGGCAACTGCCGGCGCTACGGCTGGGATCCGATCGTGCTGCTGTTCAACAACACCAGCTGGGAGATGTTGCGCACCTTCCAGCCCGAGTCCAGCTTCAACGACCTCGACCACTGGGGCTTTGCCGAAATGGCCGCAGGCATGGGCGGGAACGGCGTGAGGGTGGGCACCCGTGCCGAACTCAAGGCCGCACTGGACGCGGCGATGGCGCGGCGTGGCCGCTTCGAGCTGATCGAGGTGACGATTCCGCGCGGGGTCTTGTCGCAGACCCTGGCGCGCTTCGTCGATGGCGTGAAGCGCCTCAACGCGTCAAAGTAGGTCGGGCGCAGCGTATCTGCGGGGCGGGGCGGATCCGCCTCGCCCCGCATCCTCACTCGCCGGTCTTGCTGCCGGTGCGCTTGCGCGTGGCCGGTTTTTCCGCCTTGTCGGCGGTCGCGGCCTTTTTCTTGGTGGCTGCCTTGGCGGTCGTCGCGGGTTTTTCTGCGCCTGCCTTGCCTGCGGCGGCGGTCTTGGCAGCCGGCTTGGCACCGGCCTTCGGCGTCTTCGCCTCGAACTCGAAGCCGACCTTGCCGTCGGCGCCGCGCACCAGGTAGGCGGAGAACTTGCGGCGCGTGCGCGCGGACACGAAGCCCTTGAGCAGTTCGGTCTTGCCCTCGGCGAGCAGCCGCGCCATCTGTTCGCGCTCGATCGGTTGCTGCAGGATGATCTTGCCGGAGCGGAAATCGCAGCTCTTGCCCGGGCCGACGGATTTCTCGCACACGTAGGCCATGCCGTGCTCGAACACCCGCGCCCGGCACTTGGGGCAGGCACCGACCGCTTCCTGGCCGGAGAAATCCACCGGCTCGGCTTCCTCGCCTTCCTTGGGCTGGCCGAAGTCGAAGGAAGGCTGCTTGTCCTCGTTGAGCACGATCTCGGCGTTGAACAGCCGTCCCATCTTGTTGCGGAAGCCCAGCAGCGGTCCGACCCTGCCCTCGCGCAGCAGGGTCTCGATCTCGTCGATCTCGAACTGGCGGCTGGCGACGATCTTCCAGGTACTCCAGTCGCAACTCTGGCAGGCGAACTTCTTGTAGTTCTCCTTCACCGTGCCGCCGCATTTCGGGCATGGCGTCGTCAGGGTGACGAAATCGCCGGGCACGGTGTCGGACTCGTAGCGCTTGGCGCGCTCCACCACCTCGCGCGCCATTTCGGCGATCTCCTGCATGAAGGCCTCGCGCGACAGCTCGCCGCGCTCCATCTGTGCGAGCTTGTATTCCCAGCCGCCGGTCAGCTCGGGCGAGGTCAGCGCGTCTACGCCCAGGCCCTTGAGCAGGGTGATCAGCGAGAAGGCCTTTGCACTCGGGATCAGCTCGCGCCCCTCGCGGTGGATGTACTGCTCGGCGATCAGGCCTTCGATGATCTGCGCCCGGGTGGCCGGCGTGCCCAGGCCGCGCTCGGCCATCGCCGCACGCAG
>JBFGUQ010000103.1:0-7493 GCA_041565515.1 Rhodocyclaceae bacterium
ACGGGGCGTCCGGGGCGCAGGTGGACGGGCTGGAGGCGGCCGCACTCGCGCTGGCGCAGCGCCTGTTCGAGCGGGGTCCGCGGCCAATCGGCGTCGATGCGCTGACGAAAGACGGTGGGCCGGTGGTGCTGATCGGCCTGCACGACGGCGTCGATGAGGCCCTCCGCCGGGCGGGCCTGCCGCCGCGCCCGGCGAGCCTGGGCCGGCGCGGCAGCGCGCAGGTGTGGACGGTGCCGCGCGAGGGCGGCGCGCCGCTGGCGGTGGTGTCGGCGCAGGACCCCGCTTCGTTGCGCGCGCTGATGCGCCCGCTGCCGCACTACGGTGCCCAGAGCTGGCTGGTGTTCGACGGCAGTCGCGCCATCGACCGCGGCGTGTGGCCGGCACCCGGGCACGTCGTTCCGGTAATGGCCGACTGATTCCGAGCCGACCGAGTCGGGGCCGGCTGAAAGCCGACTGAGGGCCGACCGAGGGCCGACTCAGGCCGAACCCGGCACCGCCTCCGGCGCGCGCAGGGCGTCGGCCGGGCCGGGTCGCCCGAACAGATAGCCCTGATACGCGTGGCAGCCCTGTCGGGCAAGGAATTCGCGCTGTTCTTCGGTTTCCACGCCTTCGGCCATCACCGCCAAACCCATGCTATGGGCCAGGGCCACGATGGTACGTGCGATGGCAGCGTCGTTGGGATCGGTGAGGACGTCGCGCACGAAGGACTGGTCGATCTTGAGCTGGCTGAACGGCAGGCGCTTGAGGTAGGACAGCGAGGAGTAGCCGGTGCCGAAATCGTCCAGCGAAAACTCGACGCCGCGCGCCTGCAGCGCGGACATGCGCGCGATGACCTCTTCGACGTCGTGCAGCAACAGGCTTTCGGTCAGTTCGAGCCGCAGCCGGGCGGGGTCGGCCCCCGTCTCGCCCAGTATTTCCAGCACCTGGGCCACGAAGTCGGGGTGGCGGAACTGTCGCGCACTGACATTGACCGACACGCTGAGGTCGCGGCGTCCGGGCTGCGCGGCCCAGGCGACGAGTTGCTGGCAGGCAGACCGCATCACCCATTCGCCGAGCGGGAGGATGAGGCCGGTTTCCTCGGCCAGCGGGATGAATTCGGCGGGCGATACGAGGCCGCGCGCCGGATGCTGCCAGCGCACCAGCGCTTCTGCGGCGATGAGCCGGCCGCTGCCGTCTACCTGGGCCTGGTAGTGCAGCAGGAACTGGCCCTCGCGCAAGGCCTGGCGCAGGTCGGCTTCCATGGTGGCGCGTGCGCTCACCGCCGCCTGCATCGCCGGGTCGAAGAAGCGTAGGTTGTTGCGCCCGGCCGCCTTGGCCTGGTACATCGCCAGGTCGGCGCGCTTGAGCAGGTCTTCGATGCTGTCGCGATGACCGGTGAACAGCGTGATGCCGATGCTGGGCGTGCTGTTGCGCTCGTGGCCGGAAAGCTGATACGGCTGGGCGAGCGTGGCGAGAATCTTCGCCGCGACCGTCTCGGTCTGCGCCGCGGCCTCGACGGTGTCGTCGCTCAATCCCTCGAGGATGACGACGAATTCGTCGCCGCCGAAGCGGGCCACCGTGTCGCCCTCGCGGACACACACCCCGAGCCGATGCGCGACCGCGCTCAGGAGCAGGTCGCCGACGTCGTGACCGAGCGAGTCGTTGAGGGTCTTGAAGTTGTCCAGGTCGATGAACAGCAGGGCGCCCCTGTGCCCGCTGCGAGCGCAGGCGGCAAGGGCTTGCTGCAGGCGGTCGATGAGCAGGCGGCGGTTGGGCAGATGGGTCAGCGGATCGTAGAAGGCAAGGTTGTTGATCTTGTCCTCGGCCACCTGCAGGGCCTTGATCTGCTTGCGCAAGTTGCTCGCCTGCCGCGACAGCGCGGCCTGGTTGCGCTGCAGGACATCGCGCATCGCATCCTGCGCGGCGGCGAGCTGGCCGATCTCGGCGATGGGGCTGGAGACCGCGGGTGTCGGGGTGAAATCGAGTCTGCCCATGCGTTCGCTGGCTTCCGCCAGGGCCTCGAGCGGGCGCGCGATGCTGCGGGCCTGGATCTGCATGATGACGCCTGCCGCCAGCAGGAGCAGGGCCAGCGTGCCCCCCAGCGCCGCGGCGAGCTGCGGCCATGCTGGCGCGAAATCGGCCGCCGGGGCCAGCGTGATCACCCACAGGCGCTGCCTGCCCAGCGGGTAGGGGCGAACGCTCATCAGCCAGCGCGTACCGTCCGACACGTAGTCGATGACGTCCGCTGAGCCCTTGTCGGTCGTGCGCCAACGCGAAAGCGCCGCGCTGACCGCGGGCAGGCCGAGCGCCGACACCGGCTGCAGTGCCTTGGCGAGCCATGCTTGCTCCGCGACGTCCGGCGGGCGAGCGGGCAGGGCGAGCACGCGCTCGTCCTCGGTGACGACGAGCGAGAGCCCATTGCGACCAACCCTGGCACGCATGGTGGCCTGCGACAGGTCGCGCAGCATGATGTCCAGGCCGATGACGAACTCGCGCCCGTCGTCGAGGCGGATGCGCGTCGAGGCCGTGATGCCGGGGTCGCCGGTGGTAAAGAAGGTATAAGGTCCGCTCCAGCTCACACCGACGCCGGGCGCACGCGCGAGCGCCGCCACAAACCACGGCCGCCGGCGCGCATCGTAGGTGAGCGACTCCCAGCGGCTCGTCGTCCTGCCGTCGGGGAAGTGCTCGACGATGCGGTGTCGCTCGCCCCAGCGCCCGATGTCGGTGAGGCGGTTCTGCCACACGCCGTCGGACCGCTGAAGCAGCATCCAGCCCTCGCCGCTGGTCGTGCCGGCGACGACCGAAGTGATGCTGGGCGTGGCCGCCAGCACCGGTTTGAACAGGCGGTTGACGGCGTCGGGCGAGTCGACCGGCGGTGCCTTGCCGCCGATCCAGCCATGGCTCATGGCAAGCACGGCGGCGGCCGGCGAGAACACCTCCGAAAGGCTGGATTCGACGCGCGCGGCGGCGAGGCCGAATTCGCTCTCGGCAGCGTGCTCGGCGAGCGGGACGACGCCGAACAGCATGAAGCCGGCCGCTACCGTGAGGGTGCTGGCACTGATCAGCACGACCACCCGGTTGAGGATGGCGCGGCGCAAGGTGACCAGCGATCGTTGGGGACGCGCCATGCCTGACAGCGGGATTCTCGATCTTGGGGGCAAGCCCGCCGGGGTCGCCGGTCGCGACGCCGGGGCGTGGCTGGCGGCTTCTACACCGACCGCATACCGGGGTTCTTGTCGGTTCGTGGCGTACGCGATGCTCATGCGGGCAAAGCCTCATGGCATGCGCGTACGGCCCGAGTCGCATGATACACATTGGCCTGCCGCAACGGGTGCGGCTTTCGCCCTGTGACGCCTGGCTGGCGCCCGGTCGGCCACGATAGAATGGCGCGATGACGATCCATTCAAATGTCCGCCACGTCGCTGCTGCGCTGCTCGCGCATGTGGCGCTCGGTTTCGTCGCCGCGCCCGCATCGGGCGCGGACGACGAGTTCGGCCAATGCCTCGCCCGCCTGCGCGGTGAAGCCGCCGCGAAGGGAGTGAGCACGGCGACCTTCGACAGCCACGCCGCCGGCCTCAAGCCGGATATGGCCGTGATCGGCTTTCTGGATGCACAGCCCGAATTCGTGACCCCGATATGGGATTACATGGCCTCGCTGGTCGACGAGGAGCGCATCGCCGACGGCCGTGCGATGCTCGCCCAATGGGCCGACGTGCTGGCCGGCGTCGCGGCGCAATATGGCGTCGATCCGGCGACGGTCGTCGCGGTGTGGGGCGTCGAGAGCAATTACGGCCGCAACTTCGGCAGTCGCCCACTGCTCACCTCCTTGTCCACGCTTTCCTGCTTCGGCCGCCGCCAGGGCTTCTTTCGCGGCGAGTTCTTCACCACCCTGAAGATCATCGAGGAGGGCCACGTCGCCGCTGAGCGACTGACCGGATCGTGGGCGGGCGCCTTCGGACACACGCAGTTCATGCCGTCGACCTTCATGCGGCTGGCGGTCGATTTCGACGGCGATGGTCGCCGCGACCTGGTCGACAGCGTCCCCGATGCGCTCGCCTCGACCGCGAATTTCCTCGACCGAGCGGGCTGGCGCAGCGGTCAGCCCTGGGGCTTCGAGGTGGCGCTGCCGGCCGGGTTCGACACCTCGGGCGCCGGTCGCCGCAACAAGCAGCCGATGGCGGGCTGGGCGCGCAGGGGCTTGACCCGTGTGGACGGTTCGCCGCTGCCGCCAGACGGCCCCCCGGCCGGCCTGCTGCTGCCGGCCGGCGAGGGCGGACCGGCTTTCCTGGTGACACGCAATTTCGACGCGCTTTACGCCTACAACGCGGCGGAGAGCTATGCGCTGGCCATCGCCCACCTGTCCGACCGCCTGCGTGGCGAGGGGCCCTTCGTCGCCCAATGGCCGACCGACGACGCGGGTCTGTCGCGCGCCGAGCGACGCGAGCTTCAGACCTTGCTCATCGGGCGGGGATACGACATCGGCGAGGTCGACGGCATGATCGGGTCGCGAACACGCGATGCGCTCAGGGCGGTACAGGCCGAACTCGGGCTCGAGCCCGACGGCCGCGCGGGGCAGAAGGTACTGCGCGCGCTGCGCCCGCGCCCCTGAGGGCCGTCGCGCGGGCAGCACCGCGCCCCGCGTCGCTCAGGCAAGCGCCTGGCGCCGGCGTGCGCGGGCGGTGCGCTCGACCTCGAGTTGCACATCGTCGAGCACCCGCTGAACGTAGTGCAGGTGCTCGCTGGCGCATCTGCGCGCGTCGTCGGCGCGACCTTCCATGATCGCGCGGTAGAGGGCGGCGTGCTGGCCCATCAGCATGCCGCGCACCTCGCTGCTCTGCGGGTACATGCCGCCGATGTTGGTCACCACGTTGCGCTCGAGCAGTCCGAACAGGCTGCGGATCGTGTGCAACAGCAAGGCGTTGTGGCTGGCCTCGGCGACCGCGAGGTGGAAATGGGCGTCGGCCGCCCCTTCCTCTGCCCGAGACACCTTGCCCTCGCGGGCATAACATTCGGTCAGGCGGTCGAAGGCCGCGGTCAGTCGCTCGCGGTCCGGATCGGTCGCACGCAGCGCCGCGTAGTAGGCGCAGGAACCCTCGAGCGTGTGGCGGAACTCCATCAGGTCGCGCTGGGCCTCGGGATTCTTCTCCAGCAGTTCGACCAGCGGGTCGCGAAACGAGGAGCCAAGCGTATTGGCGACGAAGGTGCCGCCGCCGTGACGGCTGACGAGCAGGCCGCGCGCCACCATCTTCTGGATGGCTTCACGCAGCGAAGGCCGGGATACGCCGAAATCCTCGGCGAGCGCACGCTCGGCGGGAAGGCGTTCGCCCGGTTGCAGCGTGCCTTCGAGAATCATGCCTTCCACCCGCTCGACGATCTCGTCGGACAGGCGGCGTTGCTGCAACTGCCCCGGTTTCATGGACGTTCTCCTGATCGAATCGTTGTGGCCGCCCTGCGGCGCGTGTCCGGTCGCCCGCGCAGCAGCTGCGCGGCACTCCACCCAGCGATGGGAGGCGTCGCCAGCCTGGCCGGCGACTCATAAAGCCATCGAGGAATCTGATCGAAAGGTTTGACAGCCTCTCGCAACTCTCCTAGTCTAGATCATCGTTTGGTCAAGTGGTATGACCAATCATCAAAAAATTGCAGAAATTCAAGCTGCCGAGGAGACCGACCCATGATTTTTGCACTGCCCCGCACGCTCGACCGCCGACCCGCGCCGATGGCACGCGCAGCTCGAGCGCCCGCCAGCGCAAGCCGGGACGCTCGCCTCTTCTCCGGTTCTTCCGGCAGGGATCCTCTGGCCGGCCGCTGGGGCTTTCAACGAGCGGCGACAGGCCCCGAAGCGAGACTCCACTGCCCGCGCCTGCGCCGGATGACGCAAAGCCCGGCCGCAGGCGTTCCCCAAGGCACGCCACTGCGGGCACAATGACGACAAACACTAGGAGACGACAGCCCATGAGCAACCTCCCTTCAGCCCACGCCCCGAACGCCACTCGGGTGGCACCGCCGCTGAGGGCGCCACGGCGCTATCCCGCGGAGAAACCCACCGACGTCTATCTGTTCGGGACCTGTGTGCTCGACCTGTTCTTTCCCGACGCCGGCATGGACGCCATCCGCCTGCTCGAGCGTGAAGGCATCCGGGTGCATTTTCCGCAGGGCCAGAGTTGTTGCGGGCAACCGGCCTACACGTCGGGCTACACCGCGGACGCGCGCGAAGTGGCGCGGGCACAGCTCGCACTGTTTTCCGGCGACTGGCCGGTAGTGGTGCCCTCGGGCTCGTGTGCGGGGATGTTCCGCGAACATTACCCGGAGCTTTTCCAGGGCGAACCCGAAACCATGCGGCAGGTCGAGTCGCTCGCCGAGCGTACCTACGAACTGGCGGAATTCCTGCTCGAGGTCTGCCGGGTCGAACTGAAGGATGCGGGCGAGCCGGTGAAGGTGGCCTTGCACACGTCCTGTTCGGCGCGGCGGGAGATGGGCACCCATGTTCACGGCCGCGCGCTGCTGGCGCAGCTCGGACAGGTGGAGCGGGTCGATCATGACCACGAGAGCGAATGCTGCGGTTTTGGCGGCACCTTCAGCGTGCGCATGCCCGACATCTCCGGCGCCATGGTGCGCGACAAGACCGCGGCGCTGAAGGGCTCGGGAGCGGCGGCGGTCGTGAGTGCGGACTGCGGCTGTCTGCTCAACATCAACGGCGCCTTCGAGAAGCAGCAGGACAGGCTTCGCGGCGAGCATCTTGCCAGCTTCCTGCTGAGGCGCTCCGGCGGCAAGAGCACGGGAGAACGGAAATGAGCAACCTGGCCGACACACCCGCCGTCCCGCTTACGTTCAAGCGCCGCGCGCACGATGCGGTCCATGACGAACAGCTGCGCAAGAACTTTCGTGGCGCAATGGATTTCCTCATGGCCAAGCGCGCCGCGCAGTTCCCGGACAGCGAAGAGCGCGAGCAGCTGCGTGCCTTCGGCAATCGCGTGCGCGCCCGTGCCCTGTCGAAGCTGCCCGAACTGCTCGACCGTCTCGAGGCAAACCTGACGCGCAACGGTGTCAGGGTGCACTGGGCAGAGACCGTCGACGAGGCCAATGCCATCGTGCATGGCATCGTCGAGGCGCACGAAGCGAAGCACGTGATCAAGGGCAAGTCGATGGTGAGCGAGGAGATGGAGATGAACCATTTCCTCGAGGCCCGTGATGTGGACTGCCTCGAGTCGGACATGGGCGAATTCATCGTCCAGCTGCGCAAGGAGAAGCCCTCGCACATCATCATGCCGGCGATTCACCTGAACGTCGGCCAGGTGGCGTCGCTCTTCCATGAAAAACTCGAGGAGGACTATACCGAGGACGTCGACCGGCTTATCCGCATGGGGCGCGAAACGCTGCGGCGCAAGTTCTTTGAGGCAGACATCGGTGTATCCGGGGTCAACTTCGCCATCGCCGAGACCGGCTCCCTGCTGCTGGTGGAAAACGAGGGCAACGGACGGATGTCGACCACCGTGCCGCCGGTGCACATCGCGGTC
>JBFGUQ010000104.1:0-7464 GCA_041565515.1 Rhodocyclaceae bacterium
GCAAGACGATCGTGCCCCGATCCGGTCAGCACATACCGACGCGCTCGCCCTGCTCGGTCTGGACGAGCGCACGCCGAAGCACAGGCGCCCGATACCGGTCATCTACGGTGGGATGGGCAATCCGCTGCTCGAAGCGGCTCCCATGGGCCCGGACACTGCGTCCGCGAATCACAACACCATGCCGATCCCGCACACAGGCGAAATCAGCCCGACCACGGCCCGCGCAGGCAGGGCCTTGGAGAAATGAACCCTAGAGAAGACCCGACCACGCCAGGAGCCTGCCGCCCGATGATCCGACTCCCGACCCGCCCGACACTGCGCCTCAGGCTTCCGCACCGCCGCCTGCAGGCTGTCTCGACCTTCTTGCTGCTGGTCATGGCGACATCGGCTGCGGCCCAATCGGGCCGCACGAACGCGGACTACGCCTCGGCACCGCAAGCGGCAAGCACCCCCCTCGCCCCCCTGACCGATATTCAGATGTTCGCCGGGGAAACCAGGGTGCTGCCGCAGCGCAACGCCGGTCGCCTCGCTGTGGGCGACGGCAAGGTCGTCTCCGCCGCCGTCCTCGACGAGCGCGAGATCCTGCTGATCGCCAACACGGCGGGCGACACCATGCTGCACGTGTGGACGAAGGACGGGCGAAACCACCGCATCAAGATCACCGTGCGTCAGAACGACATGGCGCGCGTCGCGCGCGATCTGCGGGATTTCCTCGGCAGCATGGCGAACGTCAGCACGCGCGGGATCGGCGACAACATCGTCATCGAAGGCAGCAACATCTCGGACGCGGACCGCGACCGCATCGCCGAGATCGCCAGACGTTTTCCCCAGGTGATCGACTTCACCAGCCGGGTCGGGTTCGATCGCATGTTCGCATTCGACGTGCGCTTCGTCGAGATCGCACGCAACGGCCTGGAAGATCTCGGAATCGACTGGACGACTCAGGGAAAGCCGCTGCTGGGCATCGACATCGTCGGCGATCTCTATCACAACAACCGCAACGACACGCCACTGGCGGTTACGCTGGGCGACGACGCGACGCGCACCGAAGTGAGCATCGGCACCGAGCGCGTGCGCCCGGTATCCAGTCGCATCTCCGTGGCTGCCGCCTTTCTCGGGCGCCTGAACCTGCTTGCGCAGAAAGGCGATGCCGTCGTACTGGCGCAGCCGCGACTCGCGGCGCGCAATCGCGGCTCCGCCAGCTTCCTCGCTGGCGGCGAGATCCCGGTTGCCACCGCGTCGGCGACCGGCACGCCCAACATCAGCTTCAAGGAATACGGCATTCGCCTCGAGATCGTCGAGCCGATTGCAGACGAATCGGGGACCATCCGGGCCCGCATCAAGACCGAGGTCAGCTCGCTCGACCGCAGCGTCGCGGTACTCGGCGTTCCCGGCCTGCTGTCGCGCCGCACAGAGACCGAGTTCAACCTCAGAGAGGGCGAGACCCTCGTGCTATCGGGCGTGATCCAGCGCGAGCAGTCGAACGACGTCAATGCCGTGCCCTTCATCGGCGACATTCCGGTGCTGGGCAGCCTGTTCCGTTCCAGCCGTTTTCAGAACCGCGAGAGCGAACTGGTGGTGTTCGTCACCCCGTGGCTGGTGGCGCCGGGCGACGGCCTGCTCGACCCGCGCGCAGCTGCACTCGACGAGCGCGCCGAACGCAGCTTGGCGCCACCGCCACCACCACGCGTCGCGGCTTCGCGATCGGCCTTGGCGGCCCCCGATCCCCTCCCCGACCTGTACGCCAACCCCTGAACCACAGGACAGGACATGTTCTCCATCACCATCAATGACGACGATGGCGGCACGCGCGAACTCCAGATCCACGCCGACCTCGCCTTGATCGGCAAGGCGAGGTCGGCCTGCGTGCGCCTGAGCGGCTGGCGCGTCGGTCGCGAGCACGCCCGCATCGTCCGCGGCGCGAACGGCCTGATGATCGAGGATCTCGGCCAGTTGCTCGGCACCTGGGTCAATGGATCGCGCATCGCCCAACATGGCCCCCTGCATTTCGAGGACGAGATCGTCATCGGCGCCTACCGGCTGCGGGTTCGGGACCACCTGCCTGCATCCTTGTCGGCGGCGGTGAAGAGGGGCAGCCGGAAAGACGAGCTCGAGTTGCCGGTCTCACCGCGCACGTGGCTGGACCCGGACGGCGCTCCGCAGGCCATCGCCCCCGAACCGGCCCGTGCGGAGCCGATGCCAGCGGCCGCGAGAGTTAGCTTCGCCTGGCGCAAGCGCGTCCATGAACGTCTGCTCGACACGATCGATCTGCGCCGTCGCGACCTCAATCGCATGTCGGACGACGAACTGCGCGTTGAAACCGCCGCTCTGATTCGCGAGATCATCGATGAGGACGCCGCGATGCCGGCCGAACTCGACCGCGGCACGCTGTGTCGCGAGGTGCTCGACGAAGCCATCGGACTCGGTCCGCTCGAACCGCTGCTCGAAGATCCGCAGGTCACCGAGATCATGGTCAATCGCTTCGACGAGATCTTCGTCGAACGTGACGGCCGCATCGAACGACACCCCGTCAGCTTCACCAGCGATCGCGCCGTGCTTGGCGTGATCGAGCGCATCGTTGCGCCGATCGGCCGCCGCATCGACGAATCCTCGCCGATGGTGGATGCGCGCCTCAAGGACGGCTCCCGGGTCAATGCCGTTATCCCACCCCTTGCGCTAAAGGGGCCGACACTCACGGTGCGCAAGTTCGCCTGCCGGCGGCTGGGAGTGGCAGACATGCTCGCCCATGAATCGATGTCTGCCGAGATGGCGGTCTTCCTGCGTATCTGCGTCGAACACCGGCGCAACCTCATCGTCTCCGGCGGCACAGGCTCGGGCAAGACCACCTTGCTGAACCTGCTCTCCGGCTTCATCCCCGATGGCGAACGCATCATCACGATTGAAGATGCGGCAGAGTTACGGCTCGTCCACTCCGATCTGGTTTCGCTCGAATCGCGCCCGACGAACCTGGAAGGTCGCGGTGCGGTGACGATCCGCGACCTGGTGCGCAATGCCTTGCGCATGCGCCCTGACCGCATCGTGGTGGGCGAATGCCGTGGTGGGGAAGCACTCGACATGTTGCAGGCGATGAACACCGGTCACGAGGGGTCGCTGACAACACTGCATGCAAACAGCCCGCGCGACGCAATCGCGCGCCTCGAGACCCTTGTGTTGATGGCGGGCGTCGACCTGCCACTGACCGCGATCCGCGAGCAGATCGCCAGCGCCATCGACATCATCGTGCAGCAGACCCGCTTCGCTTGCGGCACGCGCAGGATCACCAGCATTGCCGAGGTCACCGGCATCGAGGCGGGCCGCATCCAGTTGCAGGAGCTGTTCCGCTTCGAGCGCCGCGGCGGCCAGCCTGGGCTCACCAGCGGCCATACCGCCACCGGCCACCGAACGGCCGGCTACTTCACCGCCTGCGACACGGTACCCGGCTTCTACGACGAACTGCGTGGGTTCGGTGTGCCGCTGGATCTGACCCTCTTCGAGCGCGCCGCAGTGGAAAGGGGGGTAGTCCAGTGAGCCCGACGGCAGGGATTGCCGCGCTCACCTTCGGCCTCGCCGCCATGATGCTGGTCTGGGCGGCGATCCGGATCGGCGCATCCGGCCTGGCCCGTTATCGCTCGAGTCTTTCCGACGAAACGCACTTTCGCCTCGGCGCGCGGCTCTCGTTCGTCGACCCGATGCACCTCCTCGCCCTCAACCTCGTTGCCGCCGTATTCCTTGCGATCGCACTGTGGTTCGCGACCGGCCACCTGCTTGCCGCACTCGCGCCCGCCGCCACTCTCAGCCTGATGCCTGGGCCGGTTCTTCGCTGGTTGCGCAAGCGCCGTATCGAGAAGATCGAACAGCAGCTGCCCGACGCTCTGCAGTTGATCGCCGGCGGCCTGCGCGCCGGCGTATCCCTGAACCTGGCGCTACAGCAGGTCGTGCGCGAAGGGCGTCCGCCCCTGTCCGAGGAGGTCGACATGTTGCTGCGCGAACACCGGCTGGGCATACCGATGGACCAGGCGCTGGAGCATCTTGCCCGACGCCTCCCGCTGCAGGCGATCATCCTCGTGGTCGCTGCCATGCGTATCGCAAACGAGACCGGCGGCAACCTCGCCGAAGCCCTGGAGCGCGCCTCGACCACCGTGCGCCGTCGACTCGCCATGGAGGGAAAGATCCGCGCTCTTACGGCCCAGGGCAAGTTGCAGGCGGTTGTCGTGGGCTTGCTTCCGGTGGCGCTGCTGCTGGTGCTCGGTCGAATGGAGGCGGATGCAATGAGCTTGTTGTGGGAAACGCCGATGGGCTGGACCACGCTGGCGGTGATCACCTTGCTCGAATCCTTCGGAATATTGCTTATCCGCAGGATCGTGGCGATCGACGCATGAACCCGCCAGCCATTGCACTCGTGAGCGATTCGGCGATCTTTATCGTCGTCGGTCTTGCAGCCGGCCTGAGCACCGGGATGGTTGCCTGGCTGCTGACCCGCAGCATCGCCAACCTGCCGCCGGAAGACCGCACCTGGCTCGACCGTCCGCCCGCGCTGGTCCGTTTCGTGTGGTGGCCAACGCGGTGGATCGCCCATGTCATCGGCCCGTTGCTGCCGCCGGCCTATGGGGAAGTTCTGCTGGTACGCATGCGCCTCGCCGGGCTCGACTACGCCCTGTCGCCCGCTCAACTGGTGGCGCATCGGATCGTGTTCGCCGCCCTCGGGGCCGCGCTCGGCAGCTGCTTGGGAGCATCGTGGCAGGCAGGCCATCCGTGGTTCAGCGCGCTCGCAGGTGCAGCGACCGGCCTGCTGTTCACCTGGTCATGGTTTCGCGACCGTGCGCTGTCGCGCCGACGTGAACTGCTCAAGACCCTGCCCTTCTTTCTGGACCTCATTACCTTGTGTGTCGAAGCCGGCCTCAATCTGACCAGCGCCTTGCAGCAGGCCGTGGCAAAGGGTCCGGCCGGACCGCTGCGAGACGAGTTCGAACGCGTATTGCGCGACCGCCGCGCAGGCAAGTCCCGCGCAGATGCGCTCCGTGCCTTCTCCGAGCGGCTGAACGAGGCTGCAGTTACGCAGTTCGTGTCGGCCATCATCCAGGCCGAGAACATGGGCATGAGTCTGGGCCCGGTACTGCGTGCGCAAGGCGAGCAGCGCCGGGACGAACGCTTCGCCCGCGCCGAGAAGGCTGCGATGGAGGCACCGGTGAAGATGCTCCTGCCCCTGATCGCCTTCATCTTCCCATGCACCTTTCTAGTCCTCGGCTTCCCGATCGTGGTCAAGTTCATGCAGATGGGTTTGTGAGATGCGCGCTCGAGATCAAATGCACATTTTCCTGCCGGCCCGGTCACGCAGGACGGGGACAGCCGGTCTGCCGGAATCGATCGGCTCGTCCGCACCGAATGGCGTGCTGCGCGTCCTCGTGGCCAGAGGTTTCCTGAACCGTGCGCTCGGTTTGCTCACCCGCGCCGACTTGCCCGCAGACGAAGGACAATTCTTCGCCCGCTGCAGCGCGATCCACACCTTCTTCATGCGCTTTCCGATCGACGTGCTGTTCCTCGATGCGCACGGTGTGATCATTGCCCTTCACGAGCGCGTCGCGCCGTGGCGCATCCTGCACTGCACCGGCTCGACAGGCGTCCTGGAACTGACTGCAGGCACGGCATGCCGCGCCGGCTATCGGGTTGGCGATCTGCTGCCCGAACTGGCAGCCCGGGGCGACCGGTCGTGAATCGTACTTTCAGCGCCGCATCTGCGCGACAGCGTGGTGCCGGACTCGCCGAGTTCGTTGTCGTCGCCCCCACGCTGCTGGCAATGGCACTGGCCATGCTGCAGTACGGCCTCGTCTTTCATGCCAAGAGCAATTTGAACTACGCCAGCTTCGAGGCGGCGCGTGCGGGGTCGGTCGATCATGCCGACCAGGCAAGCATCCGCCGCGCCCTGTCGCGCGCGATGACACCCTACTACGGCGGTGGCCGAACGGCAGCGGAACTCGCCAGTTCTGCGATACGGGCGAGCACCGACCTCAAACAGGCCTTGAGAATCGAGATCCTGTCGCCATCCCGAGAGAGCTTCGACGACTACCACAGTGCGGATGCCGCGCGAGCGATGGGGACGGCCGCGCGCGTCATCCCGAGCACGAACCTCGGCCACCGCACTTGTCCGCTCGATCGGCCGCACTGCAACGGCAACCCGGCAAGCAACCGCTCCGGCCAGACCCTGGCCGACGCCAATCTGCTGAAGCTTCGCGTGACCTATGGGATCCCGCCGTCGAAGCAGGTCCCGCTCGCGGGCCGCTTCTTCACCTGGGCGGTACGGACGATGAACCCGGACGATGCGGACAGCTTTCGTGCCGGCCTGCTCGCCGCCGGCCGCATCCCGCTGGTCTCGCATGTCACCCTGCGCATGCAGTCCGATGCGGTGGAGAATGGCCTGATCGAGTCGATGCCCGGGCGGAGCAACGCTGGCGCTCCCGAAGATCCCGATGCCCCGCCCGAACCGGTTCCGCTGCCCGCCTGCGATCCGTTGCAGCCGCTCTGCATCGGCGGCACGGAGGGCGGCCCCTACACCGATACCGCCGACGGCGATGCCAACGCGGACAACGACAGCGGCGAACCGATCTGCTGATGCGCATTGACGCTCCCATCCCGCGGCCACCCGCAGGCATCCCGCCTGCGTGCTTGCCGGCGAAACGCTCCCTGCGTGTTCGTCTTCACGCCCTGATCGGCCGCTTCCAGGGCTGGCGGGCGATCGCGGCAGCCCTGTCGGCCGCCTGCTCGACATCCGTCGTGCAGGCAGATTCCGATTCGTTCCACGCCAGCGCCGAGACCCCCGCGCCGAAGATGTGCGCCCCAGCGCCCGGCGGCTCGACCTGCGACGCCGGCAGCGGCCCGGCCACGCTGGGCGGCGGCAGCGGCGGCGGCCTGAACATCGGCGCGGGCAATCCGATCAACCTCATTACCGGCAACAAGTATCAGCGCGAGGTGGACATGGCGCCGCTGCCCGGCGTGCTCGGGCTAGAGATCGTGCGCCACTACAACAGCGCCTACAGTCGGCGGCACAGCCGCCGCGGGATCCTCGGGCGAGGCTGGCGCCTGAGCTACGAAACCTTCCTGCACGTCACTGCCCGCAACCTGCAGGTCGTCCAGGCCGACGGCAGCCGGATCATATTCGAGCGCGATCCGGGTCGGCCCGACCTGTGCGCGACGACAAACCCTGCGCACGGCACGCTCGCAATCGAGAATCTGGCCTCGATGCCGCGGTACGTGTGGACCTGGCCGGACGGACGGCAGCTGCGCTTCGATGCGGGCGGACGCCTGAGGCAGATCCTCGCACCCACCGGCGAGTTCGCCAGCCTGCAATACGCGCCCGACGGCACGCTCGTCGGCGTCACCGACCCACAGGGTCGCAGCCTGAGGCTGCACTACTCGCCACGGGATGCCGCCGGCGCGGGCGGCCAGTTTGCCGGCGTGCAGCATATCGAC
>JBFGUQ010000105.1:0-7407 GCA_041565515.1 Rhodocyclaceae bacterium
CCACCGCCTGGGCGACGAGTTCCTCGGGATGGGAGGCGCCGCGCTGGAAGCTGAAGTTGGACAGGCAGTGGAGTTCTGCGTAGCCCGGAGGAGTGGCTGCGGGCGGATTTGCTTGCATCCAAAAACTGTACAAAAATACAGTGAAAGATTCAAGGACAGCGTTGGGACCGGTGTCCCGTTCCACCCTGAAACCCCCGGTCACCCGATCACCCGACTGCCCGACCGCCCGAGATCGAACCACCGGCGCTGGCGCTCGGGTGGGGCGTTCGTGGAGCGGGCGAGGACTGTCCGAGCCTGCACAGCAGGCGAGTTCCGCAGCCCGACGGAACGAATGCCCCGCCCGAGCGCCAATCGACGTCACCCTACGCCGACCCCCTCCCGCACTCCGCGTCAGCCCTGCCGCGTCGCAATACCCTTCCGATCGCTTAGAATCGCCCCTTCACCGAAAACCGATGACCGATTCCGCCATGTCCGCCACGCCCGCTTCCCGCCCCGTCCGCACCCGCTTCGCTCCCAGCCCCACCGGCTACCTGCACATCGGCGGTGCGCGCACGGCGCTGTTCTCCTGGGCCTTCGCCCGTCGCCACGGCGGCACCTTCATCCTGCGCATCGAGGACACCGACGTCGCACGCTCCACGCCCGAGGCCGTGCAGGCCATCCTCGACGGCATGAGCTGGCTCGGCCTCGAGTACGACGAGGGGCCGTTCTACCAGATGCAGCGCATGGACCGGTACAAGGAAGTCATCCAGCAGATGCTGGCCGCCGGCACCGCCTACCACTGCTACATGTCGACCGAGGAGCTCGACCGCATCCGCGAGGAGCAGCGCGCCCGCGGCGAAAAGCCGCGCTACGACGGGCGCTGGCGCCCCGAGCCCGGCAAGACCCTGGCCGCACCGCCTGCAGGCGTGCAACCGGTCGTGCGCTTCCGCAATCCCGCCGATGGCGTCGTCGCCTGGGACGACCTGGTCAAGGGCCGGATCGAGATCGCCAACGCCGAGATGGACGACCTCGTCATCGCCCGCGCCGACGGCACGCCCACCTACAATTTCTGCGTCGTGGTCGACGACTGGGACATGGGCATCACTCACGTCCTGCGTGGCGACGACCATGTGAACAACACGCCGCGCCAGATCAACATCCTGCAGGCCCTCGGCGCCGAAGTCCCCCTCTATGCCCACCTGTCGATGATCCTCGGCGACGACGGTACCAAGCTGTCGAAGCGCCACGGTGCCGTCAGCGTGATGCAGTACGACGACGAGGGCTACCTCCCCGAGGCCGTCATCAACTACCTCGCCCGCCTGGGCTGGAGCCACGGCGACGACGAGGTCTTCAGCCGCGAGCAGTTCGTCGACTGGTTCGACCTCGACCACATCACGCCTTCGGCCGCCCAGTTCAACACCGAAAAGCTCAACTGGCTCAACGCCCATTACATCAAGAAGGCCGACAACGCCTACCTCGCCGCCGAAGTGGCGAACCGCCTCGCGCGTCGCGAGGTCGATCCCGAGGCCGGCCCCGCGCTCGAGGCCGTGGTCGCGCTCTACAAGGACCGCGCAACCAGCCTCAACGAGCTGGCCGATTCCGCCGAACTGTTTTGCGCCGACATCCACCCCGCGCCCGAGGTCCTCGCCCAGCACCTCACCGGCACCGCCAGGGCCGCACTGGCAAGCCTGCGGCTACGCCTCGTCGACGCGGCGTGGGACAAGGCCGCGCTGAGCCAGGCGATCAAGGACACGATGGCCGAGCATGGCCTGAAGATGCCGCAGGTGGCCATCCCGCTGCGGGTCGCGGTGCTGGGTGTGCCGCAGACACCGTCGATCGACGCCGTCCTCGAAGTGCTCGGGCGCGAGCGCGTGCTGGCGCGGCTCGATCGCCATCTCTGAGCCACCGGCCGACCCCCTGGGTCGGCGCGAACGACGAAAAAAGCCCCGGGGGACGAACCCCCGGGGCTTTTCGCTTCCGCAGCCTGCTGCGC
Source organism: Rhodocyclaceae bacterium (assembly GCA_041565515.1). Taxonomy (GTDB): domain Bacteria; phylum Pseudomonadota; class Gammaproteobacteria; order Burkholderiales; family Rhodocyclaceae; genus Thauera. The sequence continues at coordinate 1,973 of JBFGUQ010000105.1, forward strand.
GATCAGGCCGCTTTCTTGGGCGTCTTCGCCGCCACCGGGGCCTGCGCGACGAGGTCGAAGTTGCCGACCGCGCCCAGCGCCGGGAGGTTCTCGAACAGCGACTGCACCGATTCGCCGATCTCGCTCAGGTGCTTGGCGCTCACCTCGGCCACGTCGGCCTGGGTCTGGACGCAGATCTCATTGACGTTGCGCAGGTACTCGGTGGCCTGGTCGATGCCCTTGCCGTGGGCGGCGACGCAGCTGGAGAACTGGGCCTGCAGGTCGGTGCTTGCCACCGGCGTGGCGTTGGCAGAGGCGAAGGCGACTGCCGAGCGCGCGGCTTCGACGTTGAGCGCGACCAGCCGCTCCGAGGCGTTGATGACGATGTCGGCGAGCGACAGGAAGGTCTGGACGCTGGTGTGGGCGGTGTCGGTCAGTTTCTGTACGGCGGGATGCGAAGTCATCGTTGCTACCTTGAGAGGGATTCGTTGAAGGTCTTGGAGTCCGCAATGCTAGATCAGCCGTCATTACAGAGACATACCCGGAACCGCGTGTTGACGCTACCGTCAAGGCGGTAGGCCGCCTCGGGCCGGGCGCCGGCGGCAGGGGCCAGGGTGCGGCCGTGCTAGCCGTCGGCCGAGGCGATCCCGCTGCGGATCGCGTACCTCGTGAGTTCGGCGACGTTGTGGAGGTCGAGCTTGCGCATGATGTTGCGACGGTGCACTTCCACCGTGGACGGGGCGACGTGCAGTCGTTCCGCGATGCGCGCCGAGGTGTGGCCCTCGGCGATGAGCTGGAGCACCTGTCGCTCGCGCGCGCTGATGCGGGGCGTGGCGACGCGCTCGGTCCTGGTGTCGAGCAGGGCGCGCGTGACCGTCCCGGCGACGTCCGGGCACAGGTAGCTGCGCCCGCGCTGCACCGTGCGGATCGCACGCAGCAACTCGTCGCCGGCCTCGGCCTTGGTGACGTAGCCCATGGCTCCGGCATCGAGCAGGTCCATGACGAAATGACGGTCGGAGAAGGCCGACAGCCCGATGACCTTGGTGCCCGGTCGCAGGGCGAGCAGGCGGCGCGTCGCCTCGATGCCGTTCATGCCGGGCATGCCGATGTCGATGCACACCACGTCGGCGGCCTCGCGGCCGATGGCTGCGAGCAACTCCTCGCCGTCGCCGGCCTCGGCGACCACCTGCATGTGCGGATCCTTCTCCAGCATCGCCCGCAGCGCGTGGCGGAACATCTGATGGTCGTCGGCGAGCACGATCCGCGTGATCATGGCGCGTCCCGCTCGATGTCGAATGCCACCTCGATCCGGGTGCCTCGCCCGCGCTGCGAGTCCAGCGCGAAACGTCCCCCGGCGAACTCGGCACGCTCCTTCATCGTGATCAGCCCCAGGCCGCGCGATGAATCCCGCCTGCGAAGCTGGCCGGGGTCGAAGCCGATGCCGTCGTCACTGACGCGCAGGGTGACTTCGCCACCGCCGTCGATCAGCTCGATCCGGATCATCGACGCCGAGGCATGCTTCGCGCAGTTCGTGATCGCCTCCTGGGCGATCCTGAACAGCAGCGACTGCAGCTTGGGCGACAGCTGGGCATCGACATGATCGACCGACAGCACGACGTCGATCCCGCCGCGGCGGCCGACCTGTCCGGCATAGTCCTGCAATGCTGCGCTCAGGCCGGCGTAATCCAGCGCGGCCGGTCGCAGGTCGGAGCAGATCTCGCGGATGCCGGCGCTGGTGTCGGCCAGGATCGCTTGCGCGTCGTCGAGCAGCGCCTCGATCTCGGTGAAGACCGCCGGTGGCAGGGCACTCGCCAGGTTGGAAAACGTGATCTGCAGCGCCGCCAGGTTCGGACTGGCGCGGTCGTGCAGTGCCGCGGCCAGCTGGCGACGCTCACGTTCCTGGACGTCGACGAGGTGTTCCGACAGTTCGGCAACCCGCGCCAGATGGGCAAGTCGTTCGAGCTCGAGACGCTTGCGTTCGGTGATGTCCTGCACGGTGCCATAGAGCTTGCACACACGGCCGGTCTCGTCGGCGACGGGCACGATCACGGTGACATGGTGCCGGACCTTGCCCGAGGGTAGCACCAGCTGCTGTTCCAGGGTGCATCGCTCGCCGCTGTCGATGGCGTGCCAGAACACGTCGCGCGTGCGCTCCAGCGACTCTGGCGAGTAGTAGCACAGCGCCTCGTTGATATCCGGCACGCCCTCGTTTTCCGGGCGCTCGAACAGGCGGAACAGTTCGCGTGACCAGCTCATCCTGCCGGTGTCGCGGTCGAGTTCCCAGTCGCCGACCCGGGCCAGCGCTTGTGCCTCCTGCAGGCGCGCCTCGCTCGCGCGCAATGCGGCCTCGGTATCCTGCCGGGCCGATTCCTCCTCCTGCAGGCGCGACCACTGCGATATGACGTCGACCGCACGCCCGGCACCGTCCTGCAATGCCGAGGCGATCGCGGCGTCGCTGCACTCGATGCCGCTCAGCGTCAGGGTGGCGGTGCGACTCTTCCTCATGAGCACCTCACTTCGTGCGCAGGCTCGAGCATCCATCGGCCGGAGCGACTCCCCTCCGCCTTTCCGGTCTATCGATCGCCCGAAACCCGATCGCCGGGGCGCGACTTCTCCGTCACGCATGTTGCGACTCATTCTCATTCTAGACAATGCAGGCCGACTTTCCTCCTGCCGTGGACTCTCAATCCGCGGTGGGTCTGCCGCGTGGCGGGCGCAACAGGAAGCGGCCGGGGTCGACCGCCTCGCGCAAGGCGTGCTCGACCGGCAGGGGTTCGCCGGTGATCAGGCAGGCCAGCAGTTCGCCGGCGAGCGCCGACCACACCAGTCCGCGCGCGCCGAAGCCCGACAGGGCGTAAAGCCCCGGCTGGCGCGGCAGGTCGGCAAGCCTTGCCTTGTCCGCGGGCGCGGCATCCACCGGGACCGCGCCGATCATCGGCAGGCGGTCGGGCGAGGCAGGGCGGAAGCCGACCCGGCCGCGCAGGCCGGAAAGGTCCAGCCCGGCGCCTATTCCGGGCAGCATCGCCTCGAGCTTGGCAATGTTCTCGCGATGATCCCGCGCGCGGACGGTGGTGTCCTCGTCATCGACGTCGAAGGTGGCGCCGGTGCACAGCAGGCCGTCGATCACCGGGCTCACATAGCCGCCGCGACAGACGACGACGCGCGGCGCGTCATTCCCTCTCGCGGGCAGCAGCGTGACCTGACCGCGCGCGCTCACCACCGGCAAGGCGCGGGCGGCGCGGAAGTCGCGGATGCCGGTGCCGGCCGCCAGGATGGCGACCGGCGCGGTCGCGATGATTCCGCCCGTCGCGTCGATGGCCTGCCATTGCTCGCCCGCGCGCTCGAGGCGGGCGACGGGGCGGCCGAAGTGGGCGCGGATGCGCCCGGGGTGGGCGGCCAGATTCGCCTCGCACAGGCTGGGCGGTTGCACCCAGCCGCTGCCGGCGAACCACCAGCCGCCGATCGCGACCGGCCAGCCGGCCAGTTCGCCCGCCTCCGCCGCCGTGACGTAGCGCAGATGCTCCTCCGGCTGGGCCAGGCGTTCGACGACCGCGCGCATCTTGCCCTCCTGCACCGCGTCGCGCGCCAGGTGCAGCACCCCGCAGGCGGCCGCCTCGACGCGCACGCCCAGGGCGTCGAGGCGGGCAATGTGGCGCCAGCCATAAAGGGCGCCGGCCCGCGTCAGCCGGCTCATGCGATTGTCGTCGAGGCTGGGCAGCGGGCGCAGCACCCCGGCGTGGTTGCCCGATGCACCGGCACCGGCGCGGCCCGCCGCGTCGACCACCTGCACCGTCCAGCCGCGTGCGGCCAGCCGCTCGGCCACGCCTGTGCCGGCGACACCGGCGCCGACGACGAGGGCGCGCTGCTCGCGCGGGCGCTCGCCGTCGGCGCCAGCGGCGCAGGGCGCCGGCTGCGCCGCGTGCCGCCCGCGCAGCATCTGGCGCTTGGTGCCGAAACCGTCCGCCTTCTCCACCTCGAAGCCGGCCCGGCGCAGGCCCTCGCGTACCTCGCCGGCAACCGACCAGGTCGCGAGCGTCGCCGCCGGTGCGGCGAGCCGTGCGAGCAGATGAAAGACGCGCGCCGACCAAAGGTCCGGATTGCGTGCCGGCGAGAAGCCGTCGAGAAAGAAGGCATCGGCGCGGGCGTCGAACTGCGCCAGCCCATCGCGCGCGTCACCGAAGTGCAGCGTCAGCGTCACCCGCCCACCGTCCAGATGCAGCCGATGGAGCCCGGCGACCAGCACCGGCCACTGCGCCCGCAGTTCGGCCGCGAGCGGGGCGAGCTCTGGCCAGCGTGCATGCAGGCTGGCCAGATCCTCGCGGTCGAAGGGGTGGAGTTCGCAGGCGAGGTAATGCAGGCTGGTGCTTCGCTGCGCGTCCTCGCGCCACGCCGCCCAGGTGGCGAGGAAGTTCAGTCCGAGTCCGAAGCCCGTCTCCAGCACCACGAAGCGCTCGCGCCCACGCCAGCGTGCCGGCAGCCCGTTGCCGGCCAGGAAGACGTGGCGCGCCTGCTGCAGCCCGCCGCCGCTGGAATGGTAGACGTCGCCGAAGGCCGCCGAGAAAGGGGTGCCGTCGTCGGCGAAGGCAAGGCGCGCGGGCGTGATCTGCATGGGCGAACAGGGGTCAGTGTACGGCCGATCGCGCCGGGAGCAGGCGCTTGACGATGCTCACGGCCGCGAGCACCAGCGCGCCGGCGACAATGCCGGTGACGGCGTCGAGACCGAGCGGAAGCAGGGCGCCGGCGATGCCGCCGAGTTCGTCCGTGAGGCGCTGGATGGCGTGGTGAAGCGGGGGAATGCCGTGGGTGAGGATGCCGCCGCCGACGAGGAACATCGCCGCCGTGCCGACGATCGACAGGCCGCGCATCAGCCAGGGGGCGGCGCTGAGCAGGGCGGCGCCGAGGCCACGCTGCAGGGTCGGGAACATGCCGTCGCCCGTCCGTGCGCTGAGGATCAGGCCGGCGTCGTCGATCTTGACGATCGCGGCGACCAGGCCATACACGCCGATCGTCATCAGCAGCGCGATGCCGATCAGCACCGACAGCTGTATCCCGAAGGGCATGCCGCCGACCACGCCGAGGGTGATCACGATGATCTCGGCCGACAGGATGAAGTCGGTCCGCACCGCCCCCTTGATCTTGTCGCGCTCCAGCGCCACCAGGTCGATCGCCGGGTCGGCCAGCGCCTTCACCACCGCCTCGCGGTGGCTCTTGTCCTCTTCGGCGCTGTGCAGGAACTTGTGCGCGAGCTTCTCGAATCCCTCGAAGCACAGGAAGGCACCGCCAAGCATCAGCAGCGGCACGATCGCCCACGGCGCGAACGCGCTGATCGCTAGCGCCGCCGGCACCAGGAAAACCTTGTTGAGCAGGGAGCCGCGCGCCACCGCCCAGACCACCGGCAGCTCGCGGTCGGGACGCACGCCGGTGACCTGCTGCGCGTTCAGCGCCAGGTCGTCGCC
>JBFGUQ010000106.1:0-7401 GCA_041565515.1 Rhodocyclaceae bacterium
CGCGGTGTTCGATGCCGATCACGCCCCCCACCGCCAGTTCCTGAGCAAGACGCTGGGCTACTTCGACGACGCCGAGGTCGCCTTCGTGCAGACGCCGCAGGACTTCTTCAACCTCGATTCCTTCCAGCACCGCAAGCGCCGCGGCGAGAAGGTGATCTGGACCGAGCAGTCGCTGTTCTTCCGCGTCATCCAGCGCGGCAAGGACGTCTGGAACGCCGCGTTCTACTGCGGCAGCTGCGCGGTCGTGCGGCGCTCTTCGCTCGAGCGCATCGGCGGCTTCGCGGTCGGCACCGTCACCGAGGACCTGCATACCTCGATCCGACTGCACAGCCAGGGCTTCAAGTCGGTGTACCACGCCGAGCCGCTCGCCTTCGGCGTGGCCCCGGAGTCGGTGAAGCCCTTCATCAGCCAGCGCGTGCGCTGGGGGCAGGGTGCGATGCATGTCTGGCGCAAGGAGGGCATCCTCACCAATCGCGGGATGTCCTGGGCGCAGCGACTGTGCTACCTGGCCTCGGTCGCGACCTATTTCGACGGCTGGCAGAAGGGGGTGTTCTATATCGCCCCGGTGCTCGTCCTCACCACCGCGACCCTGCCGCTGATCACCGGGATCGAGGACTTCCTGTGGCACTTCGTGCCCTACTACCTGCTCACCTTCCTGGTGTTCGAGGAAGTCGGGCGCGGCTATGGTCGCAGCCTCATCATCGAGCAGTACAACATGTCGCGCTTCGCCGCGTTCGCGTGGAGCACGCTGGCGCTGATCTTTCCCACCGAGCGCTTCCGGGTGACGCCCAAGGGGCGGATGGGCGAGGCCGTCACCCGGTTCACGATTCCGCAGTGGATCGTCATGGTGGCGAACCTCGGCGCGATGCCGGTGAGCCTGCTGCTCTATGGTTGGGGACAGGCGCTGCCCCTGCACGCACTGACGGCGAACCTGATCTGGGCCGGGGTCAATGCCGGGCTTGCCGCCGCCGTCCTGCATTTCACCCTGCGGGTAGGCCGCAACCGGCGCGGCACCTACCGCTTTCCGATACCGCTCGCGGCGAGTCTGGCGTTCGATCGCGGCGACACCGTGATCGGTACGATCGACGACATCTCCGACAACGGTTTCCGCTGCTACGCGAACTTCCCCGGCAATACGCGAGTCGGCGACCGCTATCAGGCCCATGTCGCGCTGCCCGATGGCGAACTGCGCTTCAGTGGCGAGGTTCGTGGCCTGATCCCGGGCGAAAGGCCCGCCGATCCCGGCAAGGGCATCGGCGGAACGATCGAACTGACGGCGGAGGGCCGCAACAGGCTCGAACGTTTCCTCTACGGTTCTGAACTGCAGTGGCAACTGAACGGATTCAGCGACCGGGTGCGAACACCGCTGAGTGTGTCGCTGCCGCGCTGGTTTGCCGCCGAGAACGCGTTGCGGGGCCGCCTCGCGCCGCGTTACTGGAACGCCGCAAGAATCGTTCCGGCGAGATCGTCGGCGGGCGAGGCGCACACCGTGATCGTCGCCGTGCCGGGCACGAGCGGAGAGCGGGTCCTGTGCAGCTTCCGGCCCCTGCCGGCCGACGCAGTGTGGCGCCTGGACGTGTATTCACGCGCCAGCAATCCGACCGTCATCACCGGCCTGCGCCTGCTGGAACGGGTGGAGACGGCGGGCGGGGCGCTGCATTTCTACAAGCCGGTCGGTCTGCAGAGCGTTCCCCATGACCGGCACGATGCAGGCGATGAGGCTGAGGTGCCGGTGGAGCAGCAGAGGGCACTGGCATGACGCGGCAACGCTTGTTCCTGATTGCGGTGCTGACGAGCCTCGCCGGCCTGCCTGGCGCTGGCGCGGCACAGAGCCTGGTGCTGACCGGGGCCGAGGCGTCGGGACGCGGCAGCTACGCCTACCTGGGCCATATCGCCGCGCTCGGCGACCGACCCCTGGGCCAGGGCTGGGTGCTGCGGCACTGGGTAGACCGGGTCACCTACGAGTACCGCAGCGGGGCGCGCGAAATCGAGGCCGAGGCCTTCGGCTATGCGCCGGCGGTGGGCTACCTGTCCGCCGGCGAACGCTTGTCCCATGGCCTCTATGGCGGCATGCGCCTCGCCCACACGAGGCTTTCGCCGGACGATCCGGGCAACGGCAGCCGCGGTTGGCGTGCGCGCCCGTTCGTGCAGGCCGACGGCGTCTGGCGCCTGCGGCCGGGGCTCGAGCAGCAGTTCGTCGCCAGCTTCGAGCTCGGTTCCGGCGAGTACTACCTGCGCGATCGTCTGGCCGTCCGGATCGGCGAAGGCCTCGCCCTCGGTCCGGAGATCGTCCTCAAGGGCGGGCGGGACTACGACGGCTGGCAGTTCGGCGTCGTGCTGAGCAAGGCGCGTGTCGCGGCCGACCTCGGTCTCAACCTGAAGCTGGGCGCGGCGGGCCAGCGCGGGGAATCGACCGCCGCCTATCTCGGCGTGGAGCTGGTAAAGACGCTCGGGCGCTAGGCGGGCGCAGCCCAGCCGACGCCAATGTCGCCGGGCGCCTAGCGGCCCTTGAAGACGGGCGTGCGCTTGGCGAGGAAGGCCTCGATGCCCTCCCGATAGTCGTCGGTGGCAAGAAAGTCGAAGGCCGCGCGCTTCTCCTCCGCGCCCAGCGGCGCGCCACTCATCAGCCGCTTCACCCACTGCTTGTGCCAGCGCGCCACCAGCGGCGCGCCGGCGCAGATGCGCGCGGCGCAGGCGGCGGCCTCGTCGAACACCGCCTCGTCGGCGACGACGCGGCTCAGCAGCCCCTTCTGCAGCGCCTCGGGCGCGCTGAGGATGCGGCCCTCGAGCAGGATTTCCAGCACCACCGCCGGTCCCACCAGCGCCAGCAGGCCGGCCATCTCGCCCGGGTACATCGAGAAGCCGAGGCGGTTTATCGGCGCGCCGAAGCGTGCCGACTCGCCGGCGATGCGGATGTCGCAGCAGCCGGCGATCTCTAGCCCGCCGCCGATGCAGGCGCCGCGGATCGCCGCCACGGTGGGAAGGGCGCAGTCGCGGATGGCGGTCAGCGCCGTCGCCACGAGCTCGTCGTGATAGTGCAGCGCGTCGTCGACGCTTGCGCGCACGGTCAGGAATTCCTCGATGTCGCCGCCGGCCGCGAAGGCTTCATCGCCGGCGCCGCGCAGGATCACGCAGCGAACCCCGGGGTCGGCGGCGATCTCCTGCATCGCCGTCGCCAGGCCGCGCCACATCGCGGCATTCACGGCGTTGAGTTTTGCCGGGTTGGTGAGCGTGATCGCGGCGACGCCGCCGGCGACTGCGAGATCGATCTGGCTGTCCATTTTCTCCTTGGCCCGGGTCGGGCAGTGGGCTGGGGCATGTGGGCAGGCTCGCCGAACCACCCGGTGCTTGCCGGGTGCAGGGCGAGATGCACGACCGCTAATGGCGCGAGGTGCGCGGCGAGGACAGCTTATATCATCTGCCGCCGGCGGGGCCCTCGCCCCGGACCGCACTTGCGGCCAGGCGCACATCGTCGCCGGTATGGTCGCCGGCGCCGTCGCACCCTGCCTCAGCGCCGGTCGGGTGCCGCGTCCGCCACCTGCGCGGGCTGTCGCGACGGCGTGGCCGGGGCGCCCGCGTCGGCCAGGGCGGCACACAGCTCGAGCACGGCGCAGGCGTCGCTGGTGCTGAGGTCGCGCCCGAGCATCAGGCGCACATCGACCGCAAGGGAACCATCGGGCGCCGCCTGGAGCTGCGGCCGGAATGGCAGGAGGGCGGCGAAGGAGGCGGCGGCCTCGGCATAGCCGTCACGATACTCGATGTAGGAAGCGGGTTGATTGAACGGGCGATCGTTCGTCAGCCGCGGCCGCGCAAGACCCTGCTTGCCCAGCAGCACGGCGAGCCGGCGGGCGAGGCCTGCGCCGCCGTGACCGTTGGTGATTTCGTAGCGTGCCGCGCGCGACGCCGCCGGGGTCCTGGGTGAGGGCGACGGCGCGGTAGCAGCGGAGACGATCGCGGCGGCTTCGGCCACCGGCGCGCGCGGTCTTGCCGCGGCGTTGCGCAACTCGAACACGTTGTCCGAGATCCTGATCAGCCGCGCGCCTTGCGTCGGGCCGGTGGTCGTGGCGGAGGCGGCGAAGGGGGCTGGTGCGGCCGGCGCAGGCGCCAGCGACGCGGCCGGGGATCCGGCCTGAGCCATGGTCTCGAGCGGGGCCGGCGCGATGACCGGTGTCACCGTCACCGCAGCCGGGTTCGGCGCCATGGCGACCGAGACCTTCCCGGTGGCGAGCTGGCCCGGGCGCCGGCGGCCGCTGACGTGGTCGCCTGCCTTTGCCGCCAGGTCCGGTCGGCCGAGGCGCCGATACGCCTGCGCCAGGTTGCTCCAGGCGCGGCGGTTGTCGTCATCGAGTTCCACCGCCCGGCGCAGGGCCGCCGCGGCGGCCTCGTCGCGGCCGGCGAGCAGCAGGGCGTAACCGAGATTGTTGTGCAGATAGCTGGCCGCGGGGGCCAGATCGACCGCACGTTGCAGCGCCTGCAGTGCCTCGTCGTACTGGCCCAGTTTCGCCAGCAGGGCGCCCAGTGCGCTCCATCCAGAGGTGTATCCGGGGTCGGCGTCGACCGCCTGCCGGTAGGCGGAGATCGCCTGGTCGTGAGCACCGCGCTCCTCCCGGTAGCGCCCGACGGCAAGATGGCTTTCGGTGGCGTCGGTGCCGCCATGACGAACGGTCTGGACCGGCGCGATCTTCCATGCGTTGTCCGGCAGCTTCGGTGTCGTGCTGCAGGCGCCGAGCACCAGCGCCGCGAGCACCGGGTTCAGGCACAGGGCGAACTTGTTCATGCCGGTTCTCCTTTGTCAGCCGCCGCTGCCGGCCATCGTCGGCAGCAGGATGCGGTAGATCTGGATCATTGCCGGCCCGAGGAGGACCAGCATGAGCGAGGGAAAGATGAAGAAGATCAGCGGGAAGAGCAGCTTCAGCGCAATCTTCGCGGCGGCCTCCTCGGCGCGCTGGCGGCGGCGGGTGCGCAGCATGTCGGAGTGCACCCGCAGCGAGGCGGCGATGCTGGTGCCGAAGCGCTCGGCCTGGATGATCATGGCGACGAAGCCCTCGACCTCCTCGACCCCGGTGCGCGCCGCAAGATTGCGCAGGGCGCGCGACCGCTCGAGGCCGGCGCGCAGTTCCAGCGTCACCAGGTGCAGCTCCTCGGCGAGCGCCTCGCTCTTGTGCTGCAACTCGTCGGCGACCCGCACCAGCGCCGCCTCGACGCCGAGGCCGGCCTCCACGCACACCGTCATCAGGTCGAGCGCGTCGGGAAAGCTCTCGAAGATCTCGCGCTGGCGCACGAACACCCAGCGGCTCAACACCATGTTCGGCAGGTAGTAGCCGAGCGCCGCGGCGAGCAGCACCACCATCAGCGTGCCCTGGAACTCGAGTTCGGGCGTGGATACCAGGATGGTGGAATACACCAGCAGGGGCAGGCCGAGGGACAGCAGGGTCTTGATGCCGAAGTACGCCAGCGGCGCGCGCGGGTCGCGGATGCCGGCGTGCATGAAGCGCGCGCGCAGCGCCGAGCCGTCCCAGTTCTCGTCTGGCGTCGACAGTTTCGCGAACGGGCGGGAGAGCTGCACGACGCGCTCCACCCAGGTGTCGCCGGCAGTTGCGCCGGCCTTGCCGGACCCGAGCACGCTCAGGCGCTCGGCCGTCGCCGACCGGGTGAACAGGCTCAGCACGAAGAACACCGCGGCAGACACCGAGATGAACACCAGGCCGAGAAACATCATCTGCTCGTAGCTCATGCTTGCTTGCTCCTTTGTGCCGCCCGACTAGACCCGGATGCGGATGATCTTGCGCATCCACAGAACGCCCATCACCATCATTGCGAGCGCGCCGTAGATGAAGTTGATGCCGGCCGGATCCTCCCACAGCACCTTCATGAAGCCGGGATTGACGAGGTTGATCATCGCCGCGGTGGCGAACGGCAGGCTGCCCAGGATCCATGCCGACAGGCGGCCTTCGGCCGAAAGCGTGCGGATCTCGCCGTAGAGCTTGAGCCGGGCGCGCACGATCGCGGCGATGTTGTCGAGCAGCTCCGCAAGGTTGCCGCCCGATTCGCGCTGGATCAGCACCGCGATGACGAAATAGCGCAGGTCGGTGCTGTCGGAGCGCTCGGCGAGGTTGAGCAGGGCCGCCTGCTGCGGCACGCCGTAGTTCATCTCGTCGAACAGGATGCGGAACTCCGCCCCGATCGGGTCCTTCATCTCCTCGGCCACCATCTTGATCGCGGTCGGAAAGGCGTGGCCGGCGCGCAAGGCGCGACCCATCAGGTCGAATGCGTCGGGCAATTGCAGTTCGAGGCGCTTCAGGTGCGCGCTGCGCGCCCGCAGCACGTGGATCGTCGGCAGCACCGCGAGGACGGCGGCGCCGACCAGGCCGAAGACGAGCGGCCGGTTGAGCAGCAGCGGCACGGCAAGCCCCAGGGTCGCGAGCGCCACTGTCCAGCCGACGAACTGCGCCACGCTCAGGGGCAGCCGTGACTGCACGATCAGGCGGTCGAGCCCGTGTACCAGCGGAATCGTCGCCAGCACGCGCTCGGTCGAGGCCGAGCCAGCGAGCCTGCGCTCCTTCTTCTGCAGCGAAGCCGTCTGCCCGGTCGTCGCCCTGCCCGAGGCGATGTCCTCGAGGCGGCGGTTGAGCCGTTTCGCCTCCGCGCTGCGGGTCGAGCGCCACCATACATGGATGCCTTCGAGGAACAGCACCACGGCGATGAAGGTGGCGAGCGCGAACAGCAGGGTCAGCATGTCCATGGCGGTCCCCTCACTCGTAGCGGCGGGCGGGGTCGAACATGTCGTCCGCCAGCGCGATGCCGAAGGAGCGCAGGCGCTCGGCGAAGCGCGGGCGCACGCCGGTCGCGGCGAAATGTCCCTGGACGGCGCCGTTGTCGGCAATGCCCTGCTGGCGGAAGGTGAAGATCTCCTGCATCGTGATCATCTCGCCCTCCATGCCGGTGATCTCCTGGATGCTGACGAGCTTGCGCTTGCCGTCGGTGAGACGGCTGGCCTGCACGATCACGCCGATTGCGCTGGCGATCTGGCTGCGCGCGACCTTGGGCGGCAGATTGGCGCCGGCCATGCCGATCATGTTCTCCATGCGGCCGAGCGCGTCGCGCGGGGTGTTGGCATGGACCGTGGTCATCGAGCCCTCGTGGCCGGTGTTCATCGCCTGCAGCACGTCGAACGCCTCGGCGCCGCGCGTCTCGCCGAGGATGATGCGGTCGGGGCGCATGCGCAGCGCATTGCGCACGAGGGCGCGCTGGGTCACCTCGCCCTTGCCCTCGATGTTCGGCGGGCGCGTCTCGAGCCGCACCACGTGGGGCTGCTGCAACTGCAGTTCGGCGGCGTCCTCGATGGTGACGATGCGCTCGTCCTCGGGGATGTTGTGCGACAGGATGTTGAGCAGCGTCGTC
>JBFGUQ010000107.1:0-7387 GCA_041565515.1 Rhodocyclaceae bacterium
CGACAGCTTGGCGTCACGCTGTCGATCGATGACTTCGGCACCGGCTTTTCGGGCATGAGCCGCCTGCAGAGGCTGCCCGTCCAGGAGGTGAAGATCGATCGCAGCTTCGTCGTCGATATTGCACGTTCGCCGCGGGATCGGGAGATTGCCGGCTCGATCATCGATCTTTCCCATCGTCTCGGCATCGAAGTCGTTGCCGAGGGGGTGGAGAACGCGGAGGCCGCAGCCGTATTGGGCGAACTGGGCTGCGATTACCTGCAGGGCTACCTGTTCGGGCGCGCAATGGCCTTGCCCGTATTCGTCGACTGGGTCCGTGAGCGGAACGCGACGGAAGCTGCGGCTTCTGGCGGGAAGCGAACGGCGTGATCGGCGTGGATCCACTCGCTTCGTGATCGCCTGGAATCCAGCCGTTCGGAAAAACCTCTCGCGCACCTTCATTCGTCCATGAGCTCTCGGCGTCAGCCTGTCTTCGTCTGGTTCGCGATCTTCGCCATGCTCGTCGGCGCGCTCGCGCCGACCCTGAGCAGGGCGATGGCGCCCGCAACCGGGGGAGACCACCGCATCGAGGTGTGTTCAGCCGGCGGGCCGCGCTGGATCGCGCTGAGCGCCGGAGAGGCCGCGCAATACCCGGATCACGCCCTCGAGCGTGGTGACGCCGATTCGAATCGAATCGACCTCGATCACTGTCCTTATTGCTCCCTGCAGGGGTGCGGCGCAGGACTGGCGGCGGTCGATGCGCGGGTCTTTCTGCTGGCGGGAGGGCCGGGCTTCTCCCCCGATCTCGCGTTCGCCGCGCCGCGGTCCTCACCCGGCTGGCCTGCGGCGCGTCCACGAGCACCGCCCTCGTCGGGCTGATCCACGGCGCTCGGCCGGACCCCGTCCGAGCGGAGCAATTCCCTGCATTCCCGATTGGGTTTCCTCCCGCCGGGGCTATTCGAGTTCCCCCGGGTTGACGCTTGCCGCGCCGAATTCGCATCGGGCGAATCGGCCGTCCTCTTTCCCGCGCCCCGTGCGCAGATCAAGTTACAGGAGCAATGCCATGAAGAAGCTGGTTCTCGCGACTCTTCTCGCCGTCAATACACTTCCGGCGTTCGCCGACGTCAGTGTCGCCGACCCTTGGGTTCGCGCCACCGTTGCCCAGCAAAGGGCCACCGGTGCATTCATGCAGCTGACCTCGGACAGCGATGCGCGTCTCGTCTCCGCCAGCTCGCCCGCCGCCGAGGTGGTCGAGATCCACGAGATGACGATGCACAACAACGTGATGAAGATGAGCCCGGTCCGGGGGCTCGACCTGCCAGCCGGCAGGGCGGTGGAACTCAAGCCCGGCGGCTATCACGTCATGCTGATGGGCCTCAAGGCCCAGGTGAAGGAGGGCGAGGCGGTGCCGTTGACGCTCGTCATCGAAGGCAAGGATGGCAGGCAGCAGCGGGTCGAGGTGACGGCGACTGTCCGTGCGCTCACCGCAGCGGCGGGCAGCATGCCGATGAAGCACGGTCACTGAGCGAGCACGAGGCCGGAAAGGGCGGCTCGCCGCCCTTTCCGGGGTCGGATCTACATGCCCTGGTAGATCGGCCCTTCGCCGCCCTGCGGCACGACCCAGTTGATGTTCTGGGTCGGATCCTTGATGTCGCAGGTCTTGCAGTGCACGCAGTTCTGGGCGTTGATCTGCAGGCGCGGTTCGCCCTTGTCTCCATCCCTGACGATCTCATAGACCCCCGCCGGGCAGTAGCGCTGCTCGGGGGCGTCGTAGGTGGCGAGGTTCACCGCGACCGGCACCGAGGCGTCCTTCAACTGCAGGTGGCAGGGCTGCTCTTCCTCGTGGTTGGTGTTGGACAGGAACACCGAGGACAGGCGGTCGAAGGTGAGCACGCCGTCGGGCTTGGGGTAGTCGATCCTGGCGCACTCGGCGGCAGGCTTGAGCTTGTCATGGTCGGCGCTGTTGTGCAGTGTCCACGGCGCCTTGCCACCGAGCACCTTCTGGTCGAAGCCGAACAGCAGCGACCCGAGCCACAGGCCGCGCTTCATGTAGGGCTTGAAGTTGCGCGTCTTGTGCAGCTCTGCGTACAGCCAGGACTCGCGGAAGGCCTCGGGGAAGGCGGTCAGCTCGTCGCGCTGGCGCTCGGCGGCGAGCGCTTCGAACGCGGCCTCGGCGGCGAGCATGCCCGACTTGATCGCCGCATGGCTGCCCTTGATGCGCGCGGCGTTGAGAAAGCCCGCGTCGTCGCCGATGAGGGCGCCGCCCGGGAAGATCAGCCGTGGCAGGCTCTGCAGGCCGCCGGCGGCGATCGCCCGCGCCCCGTAGCCCAGGCGCTTGCCGCCCTCGAGGTACTGGCGGATCTGCGGGTGCGTCTTGTAGCGCTGGAACTCCTCGAAGGGCGACAGGTGCGGGTTGGCGTAGTTCAGCCCCACCACGTAACCGACCGCGACCAGATTGTCCTCGAGGTGATAGACGAAGCCGCCGCCGTAGGTGTCCGAGGGCAGCGGCCAGCCGGCGGTGTGCACCACCAGGCCGGGCTGGTGGTTCGCGGCGGGCACCTCCCACAGCTCCTTGATGCCGATCCCGTAGGTCTGGGGGTCGGCGCCATTGCGCAGATCGAACCTGGCCTCGAGTTGCTTGCCGAGGTGGCCGCGGCAGCCCTCGCCGAACAGGGTGTACTTGGCGTGCAACTCCATGCCCGGCTGGTGATTCGGGCCGGGCGTGCCGTCACGGTTCAGCCCCATGTCGCCGGTGGCCACGCCCTTGACGGCGCCGGCCTCGTCGAACAGCACCTCGGCGCCGGCGAAGCCCGGATAGACCTCCACCCCCGCGGCCTCGGCCTGCTCGCCCAGCCACTTGGCGACGTTGCCCAGGCGCACGATGTAGTTGCCGTGATTGAGGAAGCAGTCGGGCAGCAGCGAATTGGGCAGGGTGCGCCCGCCGGTCTCGCTGAGGAAGATCACCTTGTCCTCGGTGACCGCGGTGTTGAGCGGCGCGCCGCGTTCCTTCCAGTCGGGGATCAGCTCGGTGATCGCGCGTGGGTCCATCACCGCGCCCGACAGGATGTGGGCGCCGATCTCGGCGCCCTTCTCGATCAGGCACACCGAGAGCTCCTCGCCCTTTTCCCCGGCGAGCTGCTTCAAGCGGATCGCCGCGGCCAGCCCGGCGGGCCCGCCACCGACGATCAGTACGTCGAACTCCATCGATTCGCGTTCCATCGGGTTCTCCTAGTATCTTGTGTTTATTTGCCTGCACCGCGGACCACGCAAGTCTGCAAGTCTAATACGCCGCAATCCTGCAGGGGTCGCTCTGTCCGAGCCGGCGCGCAGCAATGGCGAAACATACGGAAGCGTATGTTACATTAGCCCGCCGATTCGACAAAGGGAATGAGCACATGGAAGACCGCCGACGACACGTACTGACCACCCGCATCCCGGTGCGCTGGGGCGACCTCGATGCCTATGCTCACGTCAACAACACCGTCTATTTCCGCTATTTCGAGCAGGCCCGTGTCGAATGGATCGAGAGCATGGGCTTTCCCGTTCTGCAGGGCGAAGAGGAGGGGTGCGTTATCGTCAATGCCAGCTGCACCTTCCTGTCGTCGGTGAATTATCCGGCGACCGTCGTGGTCAGGTTGTACGTCGGGGAGCCGGGCCGCAGCAGTGTCATGACATCGTATGAGCTTCTCGTCGATGGTGAGGAGCGCCTGTATGCCGAGGGTGCGGCGAAGCTCGTGTGGCTGGACAGCAGGACTGGCAAGTCTGCGCCCTTACCGGATAAAATCCGCGCATTGTTCGATTAAGCAAGAACGAATAAATTCAATAAGGACTAAGGAGACAGTCGTGAACGCAACCGCTGAACGCCCCTTGTGGACCCCGTCCCCCGAGCGCATCGCCGCTGCCAGCGTCACCGCATTTGCCCGGGCGGCCGAAGCGCGCTGGGGTGTGAAGCTGGCCGACTACGGCGCCTTGTACGACTGGTCGGTGGCGGCCCCCGAAGACTTCTGGGTCAGCGTCTGGGAGGATGGCGGCGTGATCGGCGAGCGCGGCGAGCGCGTTCTGGTCGATGGCGAGCGCATGCCCGGCGCGAAGTGGTTCCCCGATGCGAAGCTCAACTTCGCACAGAACCTGCTGCGCACCCGCGACGCGACCGATGCGCTGGTGTTCTGGGGCGAGGACAAGGTCAAGAACCGCCTCAGCCACGGTGAGCTCTACCGCGCGGTGGCGCAGTTCGCCGCGGCGCTGCGCGAGCAGGGCGTGGTGAAGGGCGACCGCGTCGCCGCCTTCATGCCCAACATGCCCGAGACCGTCATCGCCATGCTCGCCACGGCCAGCATCGGCGCGATCTTCACCTCCGCCTCGCCGGACTTCGGCGTGCAGGGCGTGCTCGACCGCTTCGGCCAGACCGCGCCCAAGGTGCTGATCGCCTGCGACGGCTACTTCTACGGCGGCAAGACCGTCGACTGCCTGGCCAAGCTCGGCGAGATCGTGCCGCAGCTGCCCTCGTTGAAGCGCGTCGTGGTCGTGCCCTACGTGCACGCCGGCCATGAGCTGTCGGGTGTGCCGCATGCGCGCATGTACGCCGATTTCGTCGCCCCGTTCCACAAGGTCACCGAGATCGCCTTCGAGCCGCTGCCTTTCGATCACCCGCTCTACGTGATGTACTCCTCGGGCACCACCGGCGTGCCCAAGTGCATCGTGCATTGCGCCGGCGGTGCGCTGCTGCAGCACCTCAAGGAGCACCGCCTGCACAGCGACGTGCGCCCGGGCGACCGCGTGTTCTACTTCACCACCTGCGGCTGGATGATGTGGAACTGGCTGGTGTCGGGCCTGGCGGCCGGAGCGACCTTGCTCCTTTATGACGGCTCGCCCTTCGCCGCCGGCAACCGCATCCTGTTCGATTATGCGGACGCCGAGGGCATGACCCACTTCGGCACCTCGGCCAAGTTCATCGACGCCGCCGCCAAGTTCGGCCTCAAGCCGCGCGAGACGCACAAGCTGAGCAGCATGCGCGCGCTCATGAGCACCGGCAGCCCGCTCGTGCCCGAGGGTTTCGACTACGTCTACCGCGAGATCAAGGCCGACCTGCAGCTGTCATCCATCTCGGGTGGCACCGACATCATCTCCTGCTTCGTGCTCGGTTCGCCGGTGCTGCCGGTGTGGCGTGGCGAGATCCAGTGCCGGGGTCTCGGCATGGCGGTCGAGGTGTGGGACGACGAGGGCCGGCCGGTGCGCGGCGACAAGGGCGAGCTGGTATGCACCAAGCCCTTCCCGGTGATGCCGATCGGTTTCTGGGGCGACGAGGACGGCAGCAAGTACCACGCCGCATATTTCGACCGCTTCCCCGGCGTGTGGTGCCATGGCGACTTCTGCGAGATCACCGCGCACGGCGGCCTCGTCATCTACGGCAGGTCCGACGCCACGCTGAACCCGGGCGGGGTGCGCATCGGCACGGCCGAGATCTACCGCCAGGTCGAGAAGCTGCCCGAGGTCGTCGAGTCGCTGGTGATCGGCCAGGACTGGCCGCCGCGCCAGCCCAACGACGTGCGCGTGGTGTTGTTCGTGAAGCTGCGCGAGGGGCTTGCGCTCGACGACGAACTGGTCAAGCGCATCAAGCAGACCATCCGCGACAACACCACGCCGCGCCATGTGCCGGCGAAGGTGCTGCAGGTCGCCGACATCCCGCGCACCAAGAGCGGCAAGATCGTCGAACTGGCGGTGCGCAACGTGGTGCACGGGCGGGCGGTGAAGAACCAGGAGGCGCTCGCCAACCCGGAGGCCCTCGAATTGTTCCGCGACCGTCCCGAACTGTCGGGCTGAGGAGATTGCCACCATGCTGATGAACCGCGACAAGTCGGTGCTGCTCGTCGTCGACATGCAGGAGCACCTCGCGCCCTCCATCCATGACAATGAGCTTGTGGTTGCAGCTTGCGTGTGGCTGGCGCGGGTTGCCGAGCGCGTCGGCGTGCCGGTGGTGGTCACCGAACACTTCCCCGACAAGATCGGCGCCACGCTCGAAGCGGTGAAGGCGGCCACGCCCGATGCGCACTACGTGCGCAAGGAATGCTTCTCTGCCCAGGCCGACGGTTGCCTCTGCGGCACCGCTGTCGAGGAGCGGCGACAGGTCATCGTCTGCGGCACCGAGGCTCACGTGTGCGTGCAGCAGACCGCGCTGGGTCTGCGCTGGGCGGGCAAGGAGGTGTTCGTCGTCACCGAGGCCTCGGGCTCGCGTGATCCGGCCAACCGTGACCTCGCCTTCGCCCGCATGCGCAGCCACGGCATTGAGATCGTCTCGTGCGAGATGGTTGCATTCGAGTGGCTGCAGCGCGGCGGCACCGAGTTGTTCCGCAGCGTCAACCGCGACTTCATTCGCTGAGCACGGGCGGCGGTTTATCGGCGCCGCCTCCAGGACCCGGCCGGCATGCGCGCGTTCCCGTCGGCTTAGGGAAAACGCGGCTTTCGCCTTCCTTCCCTTTTGCGTAGGGTTCCAGGTTGATTCCCGGGCGTCGCGTTCCAGGATTGCCCGGGGGGAGCCTTGACAAGAAGCCGTTCGAGCGACGCAAGGACGGCATGGAAGCGGGGAGGAGACATGAACAAGCAAGGGGCCGCGGTGCTGGAAAACCAGCTCGACGCAGTGCTGGATCAAATCAAGACGCGCTTGCCTGCAGATGTTGTGGCGCACGTCGAACCGTTCGCGAAGAGGTTCTTTGCCCACGTCGACCCCGGTGACCTCGAGGACCTGGCCGTCGCCGACCTCTATGGCGCGGTGATGAGCCAATGGCACTTCGCCCGCAAGCGCCAGGAAGCGAAACGGATCCGGGTGTTCAACCCCCGGCTGGACGAGCATGGCTGGGAGTCGACCCACACGGTGGTCGAGATCGTTAGCGACGACATGCCCTTCCTGGTCGACTCGATCACGATGGAGATCAACCGCCAGGGCCTGACGCTGCACCTGATCATCCATCCGGTCATGGCGGTGGTGCGGGACGACTCGGGGGAGTTCCTGCGCCTCGCCCAGGGCAAGGAGGCCGGCGCCCGCTACGAATCGATCATGCATCTCGAGGTCGATCGGCGCACCGGCGCCGAGGACGTCGAGGCCTTGCAGAAAGGCCTCGAGAACGTGCTCGCAGATGTTCGCGCGGCGGTGACCGACTGGCCGCAGATGCGCGAGCGCATGGCAGAAATCGTGCGCGGCATCGAAGAGAACCCGCCACCGGTCGATCCCGCTGACGCGACCGAAACGAGAGCCTTTCTCGAGTGGCTCGACGACGACAACTTCGTCGTTCTCGGCTGCCGCGACTACGAGCTGGTCAGCGATGAAAACGGCAACGAATTGCGCATCAGGCCCGACTCCGGGCTCGGTCTCTTGCGCGGCGGGGGCGACGAAGGCCAGTCGCGCTCGTTTGCGGCC
>JBFGUQ010000108.1:0-7342 GCA_041565515.1 Rhodocyclaceae bacterium
ATAGAATGAGCGTTCAATCTAGAATGAACATTCTAACTTGCAGGACGCAAGTCCCTCACGAGGGGGCTATCCGTCATCTGCCCGAACCACCAGAGGCCTTCGATGAAAATCAAACGATCCCGGTTGCTCGCGCCGGCCAGCGTCGCGCTGATCGGCGCGCTTCTCCTGGCTGGCTGCAGCGGCGACCAGCAGGCCGCGCCCGCAGCGGCGGTGCCGCCACCTGCACCCGTCGTCACCGTGCTCACGGTGAAGTCGGAAAGCGTACCGCTGATGGCGGAGCTGCCGGGCCGCACCTCGCCCTACCTCATTGCCGAGCTCAGGCCCCAGGTCACCGGCATCATCCAGCAGCGTCAGTTCAACGAGGGCAGCACCGTCGACGCGGGGCAGGTGCTGTACCGGATCGACCCGGCCACCTACCAGGCCGCCTACGACAGCGCCAGGGCGAACCTGGCGCGTGCCGAGGCGAACGTTCATGCGGCCCGCCTGAAGGCGGAGCGTTACGCCGGCCTGGTGCAGATCGAGGCGGTGAGCAAGCAGGCCAACGACGAAGCCTCGGCGGCACTCAAGCAGGCGCAGGCCGACGTCGCCGCGGCGAAGGCGGCGGTGGACAAGGCTAAGATCGACCTCGAGTTCACCCGGGTGAAGTCGCCGATCGCCGGTCGCATCGGCCGCTCGACGGTGACGCCGGGCGCCCTCGTGACCGCGAATCAGGCCGAGGCCCTGGCGACCGTGCAGCAACTCGACCCGATCTACGTCGATCTGACGCAGTCGAGCGTCGAAATGCTGCGCCTGCGGCGCGATCTCGAGGCAGGGAAGCTGCAGCGCGCCGGCGGTCGGACCGTGCCGGTGACGCTGGTGCTGGAGGATGGCAGCGAGTACGCAGCCGAAGGCGAGCTGGCGTTTTCCGAGGTGTCGGTCGATCCGTCCACCGGCAGCGTGACCCTTCGCGCGGTGTTTCCCAATCCGCAGGGTGAACTGCTGCCGGGGATGTACGTTCGTGCCCGTCTCGCCCAGGGCGTGCGCAGCGACGCGATCCTGGTGCCGCACGCCGCGCTGAGCCGCGACCCGCGCGGCAACGCCGTGCTGATGGTGGTCACTGGCGAGGGCAAGGTCGAGGCGCGCACGGTCAAGGCCGCGCAGTCGCTCGGCGACAAGTGGGTGATCAGCGATGGCCTCGCCGCGGGTGAGCGCATCATCGTCGAAGGGTTGCAGCGCGCCCGTCCGGGCACCGTCGTCCAGGCGCAGGAAGTCGGTGCCGCCGTCGCCGCCGCCGCGACCGTCGCGACGGGGAGATAAGCAGCCATGGCCCGCTTCTTCATCGACCGGCCCATCTTTGCCTGGGTCATCGCCATCGTCATCATGCTGGCCGGCGTGCTGTCGATCCAGCAACTGCCGGTGTCGCAGTATCCGTCCATCGCGCCGCCTGCGGTGGTCATCAACGCCCGCTACCCTGGCGCCACGGCCAAGGCCGTCGAGGACTCGGTGACGCAGATCATCGAGCAGAAGATGACCGGCCTCGACGGCCTGCTGTACATGAACTCGGCGAGCGATTCCTTCGGCAATGGCTCGATCACCCTCACCTTCAGCGCCGACACCGATCCCGACATCGCCCAGGTGCAGGTGCAGAACAAGCTGCAGGTCGCGCTCGCCCTGCTGCCGCAGGCCGTGCAGCAGCAGGGCGTGACGGTGGCCAAGTCGGCGCGGAACTTCCTCATGGTGGTCGGCTTCGTCTCCGAGGATGGCAGCCAGAGCCAGGTCGACCTGGCCGACTACCTCGTGTCCACGGTGCAGGACCCGCTGTCGCGCGTCAGCGGTGTCGGCGAGATCCAGGTGTTCGGCGCGCAGTATGCGATGCGCGTCTGGCTCGACCCCGCGAGGCTGACCAATTTCCGCCTCACGCCGGGCGACGTGCGTGCCGCCCTGCAGGCGCAGAACACCCAGGTGTCCGCCGGGCAACTCGGCGGCACGCCAGCGTTGCCGGGCCAGGGCTTCTCCGCGGCGATCACCGCGCAGAGCCGCCTGCAGACGGTCGAAGAGTTCGAGGCCATCTTGTTGCGCAGCAGCGCGCAAGGCGGAGAGGTACGCCTGCGCGACGTCGCCCGCGTCGAGATCGGTGCGGAGAGCTATTCCACCGTCGCGCGCTTCAACGGCCGGCCGGCCGCCGGCCTGGGCATCCGCCTCGCCGCCGGCGCAAACGCACTGGAAACCGCCACCGCGGTGCGTGCCAAGCTCGACGACATGACGCCCTACTTTCCTGCCGGGGTGAAATACGTCGTGCCTTACGACACCACCCCCTTCGTCAAGCTGTCGATCCAGTCGGTCGTGATGACGCTGATCGAGGCCGTCGTGCTGGTCTTCCTGGTGATGTACCTGTTCCTGCAGAACCTGCGGGCGACGCTGATTCCGACCATCGCCATCCCGGTCGTGCTGCTCGGCACCTTCGGCGTCATGGCGGCTTTCGGTTTTTCGATCAATACCCTGACCATGTTCGGCGTGGTACTCGCGATCGGTCTGCTCGTCGACGACGCCATCGTCGTGGTCGAGAACGTCGAGCGGGTCATGACCGAGGAAGGCCTGCCACCGAAGGAGGCGACCAAGCGGTCGATGGACCAGATCACCGGCGCGCTGATCGGCATTGGCCTGGTGCTGTCTGCGGTGTTCGTGCCGATGGCCTTCTTCGGCGGCTCCACCGGGGTGATCTACCGCCAGTTCTCGATCACGATCGTGTCGGCGATGGCGCTGTCGGTGCTGGTCGCGATCGTCTTCACCCCGGCGCTGTGCGCCACCCTGCTCAAGCCGGTCGAGAAGGGCCATGGCCATGGCGAAGGCGGCCTGCTCGGCGGCTTCTTCCGCTGGTTCAACCGCATGTTCGCGCGCAATACGCGCCGCTACGAATCCGCCGTCGGCGGCCTCCTCAAGCGCAGTGCGCGCTTCCTGGTGATCTACCTCGCCATCGTCGCGGTGCTCGGCCTGCTGTTCGTGCGCATGCCGACCTCCTTCCTGCCCGAAGAGGACCAGGGCGTGATGTTCAACCAGGTCGTGCTGCCCGCGGGCGCCACCCAGGAACGCACGCTCGAGGTGCTGAAGAAGGTCGAGAAGCACTTCCTCGAGGACGAGAAGGACACCGTGCGTGCGCTGTTCACCGTGGCCGGCTTCAGCTTCGGCGGCAGCGGCCAGAACATGGGCATCGGCTTCGTCAACCTGCGCCCGTGGGACGAGCGCCAGGGTCCGGGCATGGACGTGAAGTCCCTCGCCGGCCGGGCGATGGGTGCGTTCTCGAAGATCCGCGAGGCCATGGTGTTCGCCTTCGTGCCACCGGCGGTGATCGAGCTCGGCACCTCGGGCGGCTTCACCGTGCAGTTGCAGGACCGCACCGGCCTCGGCCACGATGCCCTGCTCGCCGCGCGCAACCAGTTCCTCGGCATGGCGGCGCAGGACAAGCGCCTGGTGGGGGTGCGTCCGAACGGCCAGGAAGACGTCGCGGAGCTGCGGCTCGACGTCGACCATGCCAAGGCCGGCGCGCTCGGCGTGACCGTGGCCGACATCAACGACACGCTATCCACGGCGCTGGGCGGCAGCTATGTCAACGACTTCCTCGACCGCGGCCGCATCAAGAAGGTCTACCTGCAGGGCGAGGCCTCGGCGCGCATGACGCCGGACGACCTCGGCAAGTGGTACGTGCGCAACGCCCGCGGCGAGATGGTGCCGTTCACCGCCTTCGCCAGCGCGCACTGGAGCTACGGCTCGCCGCGCCTCGAGCGCTTCAACGGCCAGCCTTCGATGGAGATCCTCGGCCAGGCGGCCCCCGGGCTGTCGTCGGGCGAGGCCATGGCCGCGGTGGAAGAGATCATCGCCAAATTGCCTGCAGGCATCGGCTACGCCTGGTCTGGCACCTCCTTCGAGGAGCGCAGCAGCGGCTCGCAGGCACCGGCCCTGTTCGCCCTGTCGCTGCTGGTGGTGTTCCTGTGCCTGGCGGCGCTCTACGAGAGCTGGTCGGTGCCATTCGCGGTCATGCTGGTGGTGCCGCTGGGGGTGCTCGGTGCGATCGTCGCCGCCACCGGCCGCGGCCTGTCGAACGACATCTACTTCCAGGTCGGCCTGCTCGCGACCATCGGCCTGTCGTCGAAGAATGCCATCCTGATCGTCGAGTTCGCCAAGGCCGAGATGGAGGCCGGCAAGGACCTCGTCGCCGCCACGCTCGAGGCCGTGCGCATGCGCCTGCGCCCGATCCTGATGACCTCGCTCGCCTTCGGCCTCGGCGTGCTGCCGCTGGCGATCGCGACCGGCGCAGGCTCGGGCAGCCAGCACGCGATCGGCACCGGCGTGCTCGGCGGCACCATTTCGGCCACCCTGCTGGGGATCTTCTTCGTGCCGCTGTTCTACGTGTTGATCAACCGCATCTTCACCCGGAGGCAGGCGGAAGACGCCGCCGGCCCCGCCCTTCCTGTTCCCCAGGAGGCAAAATGACGAGCCGGTCCGCTACCCTCGCAGTCGTGCTCGCCGCCGCGCTGACCAGCGCCTGCACGACGCTGATCCCCGACTTCGAACGCCCCGCGGCGCCTGTGCCGGCGAGTTTCCCGCATGCGCCGGCTGCCGTGGCGCCGGCGGCGGCGGACGCTACCGCGTGGCGGGACTACTTCGCCGACGCGCAGCTGCGCGCGCTCATCGCCCTCGCCATCGACAACAACCGCGATCTGCGCGTGGCGGCGCTCAACATCGAACGCGCGCGTGCGCAGTACGGCATCCAGCGTGCCGAGCTGTTCCCGGCGATCGGCGCCAGCGGTGGCCAGAGCGCCAGCCGCGTGCCCGGCGACCTCAGTAGCAGCGGTGCCGCCACGATCAGCCGCCAGTACAGCGCCAGCGTGGGCTTCTCCGCCTATGAGCTGGACTTCTTCGGGCGCATCCGCAGCCTCGAGGAACAGGCGCTGCAGACCTGGCTCGGCACCGTGGAAGCGCGCCGCAGCGTGCAGATCAGCCTGGTTGCCGAGGTCGCCGACACCTGGCTGCGGCTTGCCGCCGACCGCGAGCGCCTGGCCTTGTCGCGCCGGACCTTCGAGACACGCGAGCAGTCCTTCGAGCTCACCCGCCGCAGCTACGACGCCGGCGCGGTGTCGGCGCTGGATCTGCGCCAGGTCGAGCAGCTGATGCTGATCGCCCGCGCCGACGTCGCGCGCTTCAGCGCCCTGGTGGCGCAGGATCTGAACGCGCTGGCGCTGGTCGTCGGCACGCAGGTGCCGGACACGCTTCTGCCGCAGGCGCTCGGCGCGGCGGTGAGCGCAGTGGCCGAGCTGCCCGCCGGATTGCCGTCCGAGGTGCTGGTTCGCCGCCCCGACATCGTCCAGGCCGAGCATGCGTTGCGCGCGGCCAATGCCAGCATCGGTGCCGCGCGCGCCGCCTTCTTCCCCAGCGTCAGCCTCACCGCGAGCGCGGGGACGGCCAGCGCCACGCTCGATGGCTTGTTCGGCGGCGGCTCCGGCGCCTGGAGCTTCGCGCCGCAGATACGCATCCCGATCTTCGAGGCCGGTCGCCTGCAGGCCAGCCTCGACGTCGCGGAGATCCAGCGCGACATCAACGTCGCACAGTACGAGAAGTCGATCCAGGCTGCCTTCAGGGAAGTGGCGGACGCGCTCGCCGACCGTGCCACGATCGCCGAACAGCTCGACGCGCGGCGCAAGCTCGTCGAGGCGACGGCCGAGGGCTTCCGCCTGTCCGAGGCGCGGTACAAGGGTGGCGTCGACAGCTACCTCGGCGTGCTCGATGCCCAGCGCACCCTGTACAGCGCCGAGCTCGAGCTCATCGGCGTGCGGCTGGCCGACGCGAGCAATCGCGTCGCGCTTTACAAGGCGCTCGGTGGCGGCTGGAATTAGGCGATGAACACGAACGCGTCCGAGACCCACGACCGGCGCATCCCGGTCATCCTGCTCACCGGCTTTCTCGGTGCGGGCAAGACCACCCTGCTCAATCACCTGCTGCGCCAGCCCGAGATGGCCGGCAGCGCGGTGCTGATCAACGAGCTCGGCGCGGTCGGGGTCGATCACCATCTGGTCGAGCAGGTCGACGAGACCCTCGTCGTGCTCGATTCGGGCTGCATCTGCTGCAGCGTGCAGGGCGACCTGGTGCGCGCCCTCAAGGGCTTGTTCATGCGCGCCCTGCGGCGCGAGATCGGGCCGCTGCGGCGGATCGTGATCGAGACCACCGGCCTGGCCGACCCGGCGCCGGTGATCCATACGCTGATGGCCGAGCCCTTCATCTCGGAGCGCTATCGCTGCGACGGCGTCATCACGGCGGTCGACGCCACCCATGGCCTGCAGCAGCTCGGCGCCCATCGCGAGGCGGTGCGCCAGGTGGCGATGGCCGATCGCCTGCTGATCACCAAGTGCGACCTCGCCGATGAGCCAGGGCGCGCGGCACTCGCCGAACGGCTGGCCGAACTCAATCCCGGCGCACGCCAGATCGAGGTGTTCGGCGGGAAGGTCGCGGTCGATGCGATCTTCGGCTGCGGCCTGTACGACCCCGCGGGCAAGACGCCCGACGTCGCCGCCTGGCTGGGCGAGGAGGCGGTGCGCGCGCAGCGGACCCGAGCCGCGCAGCGCGCGCCGGCGTGGCGCCGCCCCGGCGCGGGGCACGCGCCCGGTGCAGGCGACGAAACCGCCCCGAGCCGCCACGACGCGGGCGTCACCAGCTTCGTGCTGAGCTTCGACGCGCCGCTGCCCTGGTTCGAATTCTCCGACGCGCTCGACCTGCTGCTGCAGGTCTACGGCGCGCGCATCCTGCGCATCAAGGGCCTGCTCAACGTTGCCGGCGACCCGCTGCCGCGGGTGCTCCAGTGCGTGCAGCATTCGGTCTATCCGCCCACCAGCCTGCCGGCCTGGCCAGCACAGCCGCCCTATGACGATCGCCGCAGCCGGCTGGTCTTCATCGTGCGGGAACTGGCGCGCGAGGACGTGGAAGCGATCTTCGCTACCCTCCTCGGCCCCGCCGCCGGCGGCGGCCTCGACTAGTCGCAGCGGACCTGGCAGTTCGCCGGGCTGCTGCAGCTGCCGTCGCCCTCGACCACGCAGGCAGCCTTGCCGCGGTGGGTGAAGCTGACGCCGTCCTGATAGTCGCAGACGACGCGTGTCAAGCTGCCCTTGCGCTCGACCGCGATGCGGTTTGGCTGCGAAGCGCGCCAGCCTGCCTCGGGCAGCGCGCAAGACAGGTAAGCGCTGAAGGCGCCGTCGGCAGACTCCCACAGGGCGGTGTTCTTGACCCTGCGGTAGTTCTCGAAGCTCTCGCAGGTGTCGCCGTCGCGTCCGTAGAGGCGCGCGTTGTCGCCGCAATAGCCCATGAAGGTGTACTTGAG
>JBFGUQ010000109.1:0-7338 GCA_041565515.1 Rhodocyclaceae bacterium
GCGGCAGGCCTCGCCCGCGCGACGAGGCCCGGTCGCGATCAGAGAATGACGGTGATTTCCTCGCGCTGCACCAGTTCGCTGGTGAAGGCGATTGCCTCGAGCGCGAGCGCATCGCGGGCGGTGACGACGCCCAGGGGGCGCTTGTTCCGGTCCACGACCGGTACATGGCGGAATCCACCTTCGTACATCAGGTGCAAGGCGTGGCCGAAGGGCTTGGCCTCGGTCAGCGTGCGCGGGTTGTGGGTCATCACCTCGCCCACGGTCGTTTCGTCCGGCGAGAGCCCGGCGGCGAGCACGCGGAAGGTGGCGTCGCGCTCGGTGAAGATCCCGGTGAGCACGCCATACTCGGTGACCAGCGCGGCGCTCTGCTGCTTGTCGAACATCAGCTGGGTGACGGCGTGGACCGACATGTCGGCCGGTACGCAGACGAATTCGGTATCGGCAATGACTTGGTAAATCGGACGGCTGGGCATGATCTGGTCTCCTGATCCTTGTTGTCGAAGTGCAAGAAACTGCAAGCTTCAACCGTGCCAGAAACGGCGCGGCCGCCGACCTGAACCGAAAACCAGGTGCAATCCTCTGTTTTATCGAGGGTTTTTATTCGCGAACCGGATGAGCGCCAGTTCGGACTCATCCCAGCCGCAAGGCTTTCGGCGCCCCCGATCCGTGCGTCGGCGCCAGCCGATGCACCCTGCCGGTGCATTTTCTCCGCATCCAGCGCTCAGGCCGCAAGCCGCTCCGCCATCGCCTCGCCCATGCGGATTGCGCGCTCGGCAGTCCACGCCGGGTCCAGGCGCAGCACCCCTTTCGGGAACAGCATCACCACCGTCGACCCCAGCAGGAAGCGGCCCATTTCCTCGCCCTTGCGCAGCACGACCTCGTCCTCGGCGTAGGCGCGCTTCTCGATGTCGGGCCGGCGCGGCGGATTGACCACGCCATGCCAGGCGGTGGCCATGCTGCCGACGATCGTCGCGCCGACGAGCACCAGCACGAAGGGCCCGAAGTCGGACTCGAACACGCAGACCACGCGCTCGTTGCGCGCGAACAGGCCCGGCACGCCGCGCGCGGTGACCGGATTCACCGAGAACAGCGAGCCCGGGACGTAGATCATCTGCGTCAGGCGTCCGTCGCACGGCATGTGAATGCGGTGATAGTCCTTCGGACTCAGGTAGAGCGTGGCGAAGGCGCCATCCCGGAATGCCGCCGCCAGCGTGTGATCGCCGCCCACCAGCGTGGTCGTGGAGTAGGCGTGCCCCTTGGCCTGGAAGATCTGGTCGCCCGCGATCGGCCCGCACTGGCTGATCGCCCCGTCCACCGGGGACAGGAAGTCGGCGTCGGCGAGCGGTCGCACGCCCTCGCGCAGCGGGCGGGTGAAGAACTCGTTGAAGCTCGGATAGCTGCGGATGTCCGGATTCGCGGCCTCGTCCATGTTCACCCCGTAGCGACGCACGAACCAGCGGATCACCGCTGTCGTCGCGGCGCCCCCGTGCAGGGCGGCGAGCTTGCCGGCGGCTTCGGTGAGCAGGCGCTTGGGCAAGAGATACTGCAGGATGACGGCGAGACGTTCGGGCACGGCGGGATCCGGTCGGCGAAAGCACGGGATTATACCGGCCCGCCGCACGTCAGGACGCCAGCATCAGGGACGCGGCGATGGCCCACAACATCACCGCCACCAGGCCGTCGAGGACACGCCAGGCGACCGGCCGCGAGAAGACGGGCACCAGCAGCCGGGCCCCATAGCCGAGCAGGACGAACCAGACGACGGACGCGGCGAGCGCCCCTGCGGCGAACAGCGGTCGCAGCTCCTCCGCCTGGCGGCTGCCGATCGAACCGAGCAGCACCACGGTGTCGAGATAGGCGTGCGGGTTGAGGAGGCTGAAACCGGCCGCAGCGAGCAGGGCCTGGCGGCCCGACAGCCGCTTGCAGGCGTCGCGATCGGTCTGCAGGCTGCCGCCGCGGATGGCCGAGCGCAGTGCGCGCAGGCCGTACCAGCCGAGGAAGGCGGCGCCGCCGTAGCGGGCGATGTCCATCCAGTCCGGGTTGGCGGCGAACAGGCTGCCGAGCCCGGCCATGCCGAGCACGATCAGGCACATGTCGCACAGCACGGACACCGTCACCGTCAGCAGCACGTGCTCGCCGCGCAGGCCCTGGCGCAGCACGTGGGCATTCTGCGCACCGATGGCCATGATGAGGCCGAGCGTGAGCCCGAAGCCGTTGAGAAAGACGCCCGTCATGATCCGCTCCCTTCTGCCCATGAATGCCGGCCTGTCGATTGCCGGCTTTGGATGTTGTGAGCGCGAATGTAGTCGTTCCAAAGCCATCAATTAAGTAGAATCGATTTATTTCGATTTACTTCAATAGCGCTAATGATCGATCCCCGCCTGGACGCCTTCGAGACCGTGCTGCGGGAAGGCAGCTTCGAGCGCGCCGCGCGCAGGCTGAATCTGACCCAGTCGGCCGTGTCGCAGCGCGTGAAGCTGCTCGAGGCCGAACTCGGCCAGGTGCTGCTGGTGCGCAGCAAGCCGGTCCAGCCCACGCCCGCCGGCCGGCGCCTGCTGCCCTATCTGGCGCAGCTGCGCCTGGTGGAGACCGAAGCCCAGCGCGCGCTCGGTCCCGGCATGAGGGGCGGGCCGCTGCGACTCGCGGTCGGCGTCAACGCCGACACGCTGGCCACCTGGTTCCTGCCTGCGGTCGCGCAGGTCGTGCAGGACGAAGGCCTGGTGCTCGACTGTGTCGTCGACGACCAGGACCACACCCACGACCTGCTGGCCAACGGCGAGGTGCTGGGCTGCGTGTCCACGCGGGCCGACCCGATCCGGGGCTGCGCCGCCGAGCGCCTGGGGGTGATGCCCTACCTGTGCGTCGGCTCTGCCGCCTTTCGCCGGCGCTGGTTCCCGCGCGGGCTCACCCGCGACGCGCTGGCGCGGGCACCGGCAATCGTCTTCGGTCGCCACGACGACATGCACGAAGCCTTCCTGCGGCGGCATTTCGGCCTCGACGCGGGACAGTACCCGCATCATGTCGTGCCGTCGTCGGAGGGATTCCTCGCCTTTGCGCTCGCCGGCCTGGGCTACGGCTTCGTGCCGGAGATCCAGGCCCGCGATCAACTCGCCCGCGGCGAGCTGATCGCGCTCACCGCCGAACGCGAGGACGTGATCCTGTACTGGCACCACTGGCAGGTGCAGTCGCCGCTGATGGCCAAGCTGGCGCAAGCCATCGCCGCCGCCGCGTCGGAAGTACTGGAGCCGGCCGCCTCAACCCAATAGCGCCGCCACCGCCGCCGGGTTAGACGGAAACCAGAAATGCACCCAGGACGCGGTCAGCCGGCCGACGCGATAGATCGGCTCGCCTTCGCCGCCGTCCGGCCGCCGCGCGCGCAGCGCGGGGACGAGCGGCGTGTCCATCCGCGAGTAGTGGAAGCTGTGTCCGCTGAGCCGGCCCTCGGGCAACTCGGCCACCTGCATGCCGATCGCCGCGAGGCGCGGCTGCATCGTCGCCCGGCCCGGCAACACGCCGGCGAAGGCATGCGACACGCCGGCCCCGTCGACCACGCTGTCGAGCAGGCTCATCAGGCCGCCGCACTCGGCCAGCACGGGCTTGCCGGCATCGACATGGGCGCGCAGATCGGCCCGGAACGCGGCATTCGCGGCAAGGCGTTCGCCGTGCAGCTCGGGGTAGCCGCCCGGCAGCCACAGGGCGTCGCAGGCCGGCAGGCGCTCGCCCGCGAGCGGCGAGAAGAAGGCCAGCGCCGCGCCGAGCCGGCGCAGGGTATCCAGGTTGGCCGGATAGATGAAGCCGTAGGCGGCGTCGCGGGCGACGGCCACGGTCCGGCCGGCGAGCAGCGGCGCCACCGGCGGCGCGGCGACCGCCGGAAAGGCCACCGCCGGCGGCAGGTCGGCTGCCGCCGTTTGCTGCAGGTGGTCGGCCAGGCGGTCGAGGCGGGCCTCGAGATCGCCGATCTCGGCCGCCTGCAGCAGGCCGAGATGGCGTTCGGGCAGGACGGCTTCGGCATCGTGCGCCAAGGCGCCGAACCAGCGCATGCCGGCCGGCAGCGCGGCTCGCAGCATGTCGGCGTGACCCGCGCTGCCGACATGGTTGGCGAGCACGCCGGCAAACGGCAGGCCCGCCTGGTAGTGAGCGAGGCCATGGGCGACGGCGCCGAAGGTCTGCGCCATCGCGCTCGCATCGATCACCGCCATCACCGGAATGCCGAAGCGACGGGCGAGGTCGGCGCCGGACGGCTCGCCGTCGTGGAGGCCCATCACGCCCTCGACCAGGATCAGGTCCGCCGCGCGAGCGGCCGCGTGCATACGCCAGGCGATGTCGGTTTCGCCGCACATGCCGAGATCGACGTTGTGCACCGGCGCCCCGCTCGCCACCGCAAGGATCTGCGGGTCGAGGAAATCCGGACCGCACTTGAACACCCGCACCCTGCGCCCCAGCCGGGTGTGCAGTCGCGTAAGCGCGGCGGTAACGGTGGTCTTGCCCTGGCCGGAAGCCGGCGCGGCGACGAACAGCGCCGGACAGCGCGCCGCCGTCATTTGCGATCGGCGCGCGTCCGCCCCGGATGCACCATCGCACAACCCGCATGCGGCAGCGGCGAGGGTGCGGCCGGCGCGTCGGCGGCAAACCAGGCCAGGCGCGGATACAGGCCCACGA
This sequence comes from Rhodocyclaceae bacterium, assembly GCA_041565515.1. Classification (GTDB taxonomy): domain Bacteria; phylum Pseudomonadota; class Gammaproteobacteria; order Burkholderiales; family Rhodocyclaceae; genus Thauera. The sequence goes on from JBFGUQ010000109.1 coordinate 4,660, forward strand.
CGTCGCCCACCACGGTGAGCGCCGGCGGGCGCACGCCGGCCTCGTGCACCCGGGCATCGAGCGTGGCGAGGTCGGCCGCGACGACGCGCTGGGCGTGCGTCGTGCCGCGCTCGATCACCGCCGCCGGCGTCGTCGCCGGCAAACCGTGGGCGACGAGCCGGCTGCAGATCTCGGCCAGGCGCGAGATGCCCATGTAGATCACCAGCGTCTGGCCGCGACGCGCGAGCATCGGCCAATCCAGATCGAGCACGCCGTTCTTGAGGAAACCGGTGGTGAACACCACGGACTGGGCGTGGTCGCGATGCGTGAGCGGAATCCCCGCATAGGCCGCGACCCCGGCCGCGGCCGTGACCCCGGGCACGACCTCCACCGTGTGGCCGGCGGCGACGAGCTCCTCCATCTCCTCGCCGCCGCGGCCGAAGATGAAGGGGTCGCCGCCCTTGAGCCGAACCACGCGCTTGCCCTCGCCCGCCAGCCGCACCAGCAGGGCGTTGATGTCCTCCTGCGGCAAGGTGTGGTCGGCCGCCTTCTTGCCCACGTAGATGCGCTCGGCGCCGGCCGGCGCGAGCTCGACGATGGCCGGACTGACCAGGTTGTCGTAGACCACGACATCGGCGCCCGCCACCAGGCGCGCGCCGCGCAGGGTGAGCAGTTCGGGGTCGCCCGGGCCGGCACCGACCAGGTACACGTGACCGGGCAGCGGGCCAGGGCGAAAGGAGGCGAGGTCGGGCAGGCTCATGCTTACCACTCCATGCCGGGCATTGCCTTCACCCCGGCGGCGAAGGCGTGCTTGACCGGCGTCATGTCGGTGACGGTGTCGGCGGCCTCGACCAGCGCCGGCGGCGCGCCCCGGCCGGTGACGACGACGTGCTGCCTCGGCGGGCGTGCCAGCAGGTCGGCGAGCACCTGGTCGACTTCAAGATCGCGGTACTTGAGCGCAATGTTGAGCTCGTCGAGCACGACCAGCCCGATTTCCGGGTCGCGCAGCAGTTCGCCGGCCAGCTTCCAAGCCGCCCCGGCGGTGGCAAGGTCGCGCGCGCGGTCCTGCGTCTCCCAGGTGAAGCCCTCGCCCATCACGTGCCAGCGCACCGCGGGCTGGTTGCGGAAGAAGGCCTCTTCGCCGGTGTCCGAGCGGCCCTTGATGAACTGCACCACGCCCACCTTCATGCCGTGGCCGAGCGCGCGCGGGATGAGGCCGAAGGCAGCGCTGGACTTGCCCTTGCCGTTGCCGGTATTGACCAGCAGCACGCCGCGTTCGGCCTGCGCGCTGGCGATGTGCTCATCCACGATGGCCTTCTTGCGCGCCATGCGTTCGTTGTGCCGGGCGTCGCGGCCCGCGTTCGCTGCGTCTGTCATCGATTCAGTCCGGAATGAAGGTCACCCTGCCATCGCAATCGAAGCGACGCAACGGGTGGCCGAAGGCATGGCTCAGCAAGTCGGCCTGCAGCACGGTGTTGCGGTCGCCGGCGCGCACGCCGCCGCGACCGTCGAGCAGGATGATCTGGTCGGCGTAGCGCGCGGCGAGGTTGATGTCGTGCAGCACCATCACCACGCCCCGGCCCTGCTCCCGGGCGAGCGCGTGGAACAGCTCGAGCACCGCGACCTGGTAGTGCAGGTCGAGGTGATTGAGCGGTTCGTCGAGCAGGAAGAGCTCGGGCGCCTGCGCCAGCAGGGTGGCGATCGCCACGCGCTGGCGCTCGCCACCCGACAGCGTGAGCACGTCGCGCGCGGCGAAGTCGGCCAGGCCGACGTCGACCAGGGCCTGGCGCGCCGCGCGCCGGTCCTCGGCGTCCTCCCAGCCCCAGCGCCCCAGGTGCGGATGGCGGCCGATGAGCACGGTCTCCATCACCGAGGCGGCGAAGTGGTCGGGTTGCTGCTGCGGCAACAGCCCGCGAAAGCGCGCGGCATCGAGCGCCGCCCAGCCGGCGTAGGGCAGGCCGCCGACGCGCACGTCGCCGGCGCTGGGCTCGCGCAGGCCGGCCAGGGTGTGCAGCAGCGTCGTCTTGCCGGCGCCGTTGGGCCCGAGCAGCGCCAGGCACTCGCCCGCCGCGAGGCGCAGGCTGAATTCGCAACACAGCCAGCGCTCGCCGACGCGCAGCGCCAGATCGTCAGCCTCGAGCAGGGGGGTTTCGGGCGTCATCTGCGCACCGGGGCGGGCATCCGAGGCACTCATCGCGGATGCCGCGCCAGCAGGAACAGGAACACCGGCACCCCGATCAGCGCGGTGAGCACCCCCACCGGCAGCTGCTGCGGCGCCACGACGGTGCGCGCGGCGGTGTCCGCCACCGTCAGCAGCGTGCCGCCGGCCAGCGCCGCCACCGGCAGCAGCACGCGCTGGTCGTTGCCGAGCGCGAGCCGCACCAGGTGCGGCACGATCAGGCCGACGAAGCCGACCGAGCCCACCAGGGTCACCGCCGCGGCGGTCAGCAGCGAGGCGAGCACGTACAGCGCCCGGCGCAGTTGCGCCACCCGAACCCCGAGCGCTCGCGCGGTGAGTTCGCCGCGCGCCAGCACGTTGAGATCGCGTGCGAAGGGCAGCACCGCGACCAGCCCGACGATCAACACGCCCAGCGCCGGCCACGGCCGCGCCGCGCCGCTGGCGTCGCCCATCAGCCAGAACAGCATCGACTGCACCCGCGTATCCGGCGCCAGCGCCAGCATCAGCGTCACCGCCGCGCC
>JBFGUQ010000110.1:0-7308 GCA_041565515.1 Rhodocyclaceae bacterium
CATCCGCGCATCGAGTCGGTGGACGCGATGCGCTGGACGGACGCGCTCAAGGTCGGCTTCGCCCAGGCGCTGGCGATGATTCCGGGCACCTCGCGCTCGGGAGCGACGATCATGGGCGGGCTGGTCTTCGGCCTGTCGCGCAAGGCCGCCGCGGAGTTTTCCGTCTTCCTCGCCATCCCGACGATGTTCGCCGCCACCGCCTACGACCTTTACAAGAACTGGGCCCTGCTGCGGATCGAGGACCTGCCGGTGTTCGCGGTCGGCTTCGTCGCCGCCTTCTTTTCCGCGATGTGGGCGGTGAAGGGCTTCATCCGTTTCATCTCCAATCACACCTTCATCGGTTTTGCCTGGTACCGCATCGCGTTCGGCCTGGTGGTGCTCGCGACCTGGCATTTCGGCCTGGTGCAATGGAGCGAGACATGATCGTCTACATGCACGGCTTCCGCTCCGCGCCGGCCTCGATCAAGGCGCAGGCGCTCAAGGCACGCATGGAGCAGCGCGGGCTGGGCGACGCGTTCTGGTGCGAGCAACTGCCGGTGTCGCCACGCGCGGCGATCGAACTCGTCGAGGCGCAGCTCGCGCGTTGCCATGCGCAGGGCGTGACACCGACGCTGGTGGGCAGCTCGCTCGGCGGCTACTACGCCACCTGGCTGGCCGAACGCCACGGCCTGCGCGCCGCGGTGGTGAACCCGGCGGTGGTGGCGGCGCTGTCGCTCGAGGCCTACGTCGGCCGCCAGACAAGCATGTACACCGGCGAGCCCTTCGACTTCACCCGCGCCCACCTCGACGAGCTGCGCACCCTCGAAGTGCCGGCGATCACCCGGCCGGAGCGCTACTGGCTGCTGGTCGAGACCGAGGACGAGGTGCTCGACTACCGCCATGCGGTCGCGAAGTACGCAGGTGCGCGGCAGACCGTGCTCGAAGGCGGCGACCACAGCTTCACGCGCTGGAACGACTATCTGGACGAACTGATCCGCTTTGCGGAGCTGGCATGAGCACGGACTTCGACGCCCGCCGCTTCAAGGCGATGGAGCGCGCCGGCTTCAACCGCATCGCCGCGCGCTATGCCGACGGCGCGCATCTGCGCGCCGAGCTGAGTGCGGCCCTGCTCGCGGCCGCCGGCCTCGCCCCCGGCCAGCGCGTGCTCGATCTGGCGAGCGGCCCCGGCCTGCTCGCCTTCGATGCGGCACGGCGGGTGCAGCCCGGCGGCCAGGTGCTGGCCACCGACATCGCCGAAGGCATGCTCGCCGAAGCCGCACGGCGCATGGAACCCGATGCGGGAGCCCTGCTCTTCGCCGCCGCCGACGCCGAGCGCCTGTGCCTGCCCGACGCCTGCGTCGAGCGGGTGCTCGCCGGCCTCGCCCTGTTCATGTTCCCGCATCCCGAGCGGGCGCTGGCCGAGATCCGCCGCGTGCTCGCGCCCGGCGGGCGGCTCGCCCTGTCGGTATGGGGCGAGCGCGACGCGGTGCCGCTGATCGCGCGTGCCCAGGACTGCATCGCGCGCCTGCTGCCGCCACCGAAGGTGCCACGCCCGTCGGTGTTCCGCTTCGGCGAAGCGGCGGCGCTCGAAGCGCTGCTCACCGCCGCCGGCCTCGTCGACATCCGCATCGCCCCGTGCCGCTTCAGCTGCCGCTTCGCCGATGCCGACGCCTACTGGCAGGCCTTTCTCGACCTCGCCGGCGGCGCCGCCGAAGCGCTGTCGCGCCTGCCCGAGGCGACGCAGCGCGCGCTTCGCGCCGAAGTCGCCGCGGACCTCGAACCCTACCGCCAGGACGACGGCGCGCTGCTCGTGCCCGCGACCGCCCTGGTGGCGGTCGCCTGCCGTCCCGGCTGACGGCGCCGGCCAGGCGCGAAGGGCCGGCCGCGACGCTGCCGACGCCGGGGCGCAAGGCGTTTAGGGGCTGGCCGCGTAATCCAGTAAACTAGCGAGCTCGCTCACTCCTGGCTGATGCCGATGTTCGTGCTGTTCGAAGAGGACGGGGCCTTCAAGGCCGGTACCGTCCTCACTGATAACGATGCCACGCTGCAGGTGGAAAACACCCACGGCAAGCGCCTCAAGCTCAAGCGCACCCACGTGCTGCTCGAGTTCCGCGAACCCGCGCCTGCAGAGCTGCTCGCGCGCGCAGAGGCAGCGGCAGAGGAACTCGACACCGAATTCCTCTGGGAGGTCTGCGGCGACGACGAGTTCGGCTTTTCCGAGTTCGCCGCCGAATATCACGGTCACGCGCCGACACCGGTCGAGGCGGCGAGCGTCCTGCTGCGCCTGCACTCGGCGCCGATCTGGTTCCACCGCAAGGGCCGGGGGCGCTTTCGCAAGGCGCCGCCCGACATCCTGCAGGCGGCACTCGCCGGCCTGGAGAAGAAGCGCCAGCAAGCCGCTGCCATCGAGCACATGCGCGCCGAACTGGTCGAAGGCCGCATGCCGGCCGAGCTCGCCGCGCTGCTGCCACAGGCGCTTTACCGGCCGGACCGCAACCGGCTCGAGATCAAGGCGCTCGAGGCGGCCTGCGTCGATGCCGGGCTGTCCGCCCCGCGCCTGCTGCTCAGGTGCGGCGCACTGCAGTCGAGCTACGACTACCACTACAACCGTTTCCTGTTCGAGTACTTCCCCGAGGGTCCGGCCTTTCCGGCCTTCGCCCCGGTCGTCGCCCCGGCCGGCCTGCCGCGCGCCGAGGTCGCTGCATTCTCGATCGACGACGCCTCCACCACCGAGATCGACGACGCCTTCTCGGTGACGCCGCGCGCCGGTGGCGGCTGGCGCGTCGGCATCCATATCGCCGCACCGGCGCTCGGCTTCGAGCGCGGCTCGGCGCTGGACGCGATCGCACGCCGGCGCCTGTCCACGGTGTACATGCCCGGCAGCAAGATCACCATGCTGCCCGACGAAGTGGTGCAGGCGTTCACGCTGGCCGAAGGCCAGGACTGCCCGGCGGTCTCGCTCTACCTCGACGTCAGCCCCGGCCTGGCGATCGTCGGCGAGGAGACCCGCATCGAACGCGTGCCGATCGTGGCCAACCTGCGCCACCACGACATCGAGCCGGTGTTCAACGACGAGACCGTGCATGAAGGCGGACCGGACTTCCAGTGGAAGCGCGAGCTGACCCTGCTGTGGGATCTTGCCACCGTGCTCGAGGCCGGCCGCGGCAAGGCCGCCGGCAACGAAGACCGCATCGACTACAGCTTCGCGGTCGACTGGCAGACCGAGACCGCCGACGGCCCGGGCCACGTCAGCATCGGCCGGCGGCTGCGCGGCTCGCCGATGGACAAGCTCGTCTCCGAGCTGATGATCTACGCCAACATGACCTGGGGCAAGCTGCTCGACGGCGCCGGCGTACCCGGCCTGTATCGCGCCCAGGGTGGCGGCAAGGTACGCATGACCACCGTGGCCGCGCCGCACGAGGGCCTCGGGGTCGATTGCTACGCCTGGTCGAGTTCGCCGCTGCGGCGCTACGTCGATCTCGTCAATCAGTGGCAGATCGTGTCGGTCATCCAGGGCACGACGCCGGCGTTCGCGCCCAAGTCGGCCGAACTGATGGCGGCGATGCGCGACTTCGAACTCACCTACGCCGCCTACGCGGAGTTCCAGCGCCAGATGGAGCGCTACTGGTGCCTGCGCTGGCTGCGCCAGCACCAGCTCGGCAAGGTCGAGGCGAAGGTCGTTCGCGACAACCTGGTGCGCCTCGAGGCCATTCCGCTCGTGTTCAGGGCGCCTTCCATGCCCCTGCAGATGCCCGGCAGCCGGGTCAGGCTGCTGGTGGAACACAGCGACCTGCTGGACGTCGAGGTCGAGGCGCGCTTCATCGAGACGCTGTCAGAGCCGGATTCCGATGCCTGTGCGGAGTCCGAGTACGCCGGGGGCTGAAGCCCGATGAGCGTCGCCCCCACGGGAACCATGGCCTTCGCCGCGGGCGCGAGCCTCGGGCGATCGCCGGCGGGCTTGAATCGGGTTCTCGCCAGGGGCAGGCTGCGTCTGGCGTTCGCGATCTCGATCGCGCTGCACCTGGTCGCCCTGAGCGTGCATTTCAGCCTGCCGGAGCACAAGCCGGTGCGCGACCGCGGACTGGAGGTCGTGCTGGTGAATGCGCGCCACGCCAAGGCGCCCGACAAGCCGGAGGTACTGGCCCAGACCAATGTGGACGCCGGCGGCAACACCGAGGCGGAGGCACGGCCGACCTCGCCCCTGCCGCCGCAACCGACGCGACAGGAAGGCGAAGCGCTGGTCGAGGCGACGCGCAAGACGGCGGAGCCGGTGCGGCAACCGAAACAGGTGATCGCACGCGAGAAGGCGCCGGCAAAGGTAGCCACCGTGCCGGCGAAGGTCGAGCAGCCGGCGCCCGAGCCGGAGCCCGAGGCGAGCGGCCTCGACCTGCTCGACAGTGCAGCGGCGATCGCCCGCATCGAGGCCCAGATCGACCGCAGTCTCGACGAACTGGCGACACGCCCGCGCACCAAGTTCATCGGCGCCCGTGCCCGCGAGTACCGCTTCGCGCAGTATGTCGAGGACTGGCGGCTGAAAGTCGAGCGCGTCGGCACGCTGAACTACCCCGAGGCGGCACGCGGCCGGATGTACGGCAGCCTGCTGCTGTCGGTGACGATCCGCGCCGACGGCTCGGTGGAAAAGGTGGGCGTGCACCGCAGCTCGGGCCACAAGCTCCTGGATGAAGCGGCAGTGCGCATCGTCAAGCTCGCCGCCCCTTTCGCGCCCTTCCCGCCCGACATCCGCAGGGATACCGATGTCATCGAAATCACCCGCACCTGGTCGTTCACCAACGCCGACCAGGTACGGGCCAACTGAACAGGCAGACATGGACCGCTACGCCGTCACCGGCAACCCGATCGCCCAGAGCAAGTCGCCCCAGATCCACACCGCCTTCGCCGCGCAGACGGCGCAGGCGCTGAGCTACGAGGCGATCCTGTCGCCGCTGGACGGCTTTGCCGACACCGTGCGCAGCTTTCGCGCCGCCGGCGGGCGCGGCATGAACGTCACCATGCCGTTCAAGCTCGAGGCCTTCGCCCTGTCCGAGCGCCTCACGCCGCGGGCGCGGGCCGCCGGCGCGGTCAACACCCTCGCCTTCGGCGCCGACGGCATCCTCGGCGACAACACCGACGGCGCGGGCCTGGTGCGCGACATCGGCGTGAACCTCGGCTGCGCGCTCGGCGGTCGCCGCATCCTGCTCCTCGGCGCGGGCGGCGCGGCCCGCGGCGTGCTGCTGCCGCTGCTGGGCGAGCGCCCCGCCGTGCTGACGATCGCCAACCGCAGCGTCGGCAAGGCCGAAGCGCTGGCCGCAGCCTTTGCGCCCGAGGCCGGCAGCACCCGGCTCGGCGCCTGCGGCTTCGCCGACCTGGCGGGCCGGCAGTTCGACGTCGTCATCAACGCCACCGCCGCCAGCCTCGCCGACGAGGCGCCGCCGCTCCCCGCCGGCCTTTACGCCCCGGGCGCGCTCGCCTACGACATGGTGTACGGGCGTGGCGACACGCCGTTCATGCGCGCAGCGCGGGCCGACGGCGCGGCGCGCGTCGCCGACGGCCTCGGCATGCTGGTGGAGCAGGCTGCCGAGAGCTTCGCCCTGTGGCGCGGCGTGCAGCCCGACGGCGGCGCGGTGCTGGATGCGCTGCGGCGCCAGCTCGACGCCGCATGAGAACTGGATGAAACGGGCCCTGGGCTGGCTCGGGCGAGGCCTGCTGGCGGCGGCCCTGCTGGTGATCTTCTGGCAGCTGGTGGTGCTGACCCAGGTCATCTGGTGGAGCCGCTTCGACCCCGGCAGCACCAGCTTCATGCGCCTGCGCCTGAGCGAGATGCGCGAGACGCGGCCGGATGCCCGCCTGCAGCACCAGTGGGTGCCCTACGAGCGCATCTCGATCCATCTCAAGCGCGCCGTGGTGGCGGCCGAGGACGACCGCTTCGTCGAACACGAAGGCTTCGACTGGGAAGGCATCCAGCGCGCCCTCGAGAAGAACGAACGTCGCGGCCGCAAGGTCGCCGGCGGCTCGACGATCAGCCAGCAACTGGCCAAGAACCTGTTCCTGTCGCCATCCAGGAGCTGGCTGCGCAAGGGCCAGGAGGCGGTGATCACGGTGATGATCGAGACCATCTGGGACAAGCGCCGCATCCTCGAGGTGTATCTCAACGTCGTCGAATGGGGCGACGGCGTGTTCGGCGCCGAGGCCGCCGCGCAACACTACTACCGCGTTCCGGCGGCCCGCCTCGGCCCGGCAGAAGCGGCGCGGCTGGCGGTGATGCTGCCCAATCCGCGGCGCTACGAACGCAGCTTCGGGCCGCGCCTGGCCGCGCATGCCGAGCGCGTCCGCCGGCGCATGGGCTATTCGCAAGTCCCCTGAGCCGGCCCGCCGGCGCGCACGTCCAGGGTCGCGTGGCGCGCATCAAGTCCGTAGAATCCGGCCTTCCCGCCCTGCTCCGGACCGCCTGCGCGATGACCCAGGAAGACGAGCTCCACCCCGACGACGTCCAGCAGCACCTGCGTGAAGTGCAGGAGCTGCTCGCGCGCCAGAAGGTGGTCGAGGAACTCGTCCATCGCCAGGACATGCCGCGCCACGAACTGGTCGAGAATCTGGTGCAGAAGCAGCATGGCGCGGAGCTGCGCGCCAAGCTCGACGCCCTCCACCCGGCCGACATCGCCTACATCCTCGAAGCCCTGCCGCTCGAGGAGCGCCTGCTGGCGTGGGATCTGGTCAAGGCCGAGCGCGACGGCGAGATCCTGCTCGAGGTCTCGGACGCGGTGCGCGAGTCGCTCATCGAAACGATGGCGCCGGCCGAGCTCAAGGCGGCGGCGGAGACGCTCGGCGCGGACGAGCTCGCCGACCTCGCGCCCGACCTGCCGCCCGAGGTCATGCAGGATGTCTTCCAGTCGCTCGACACCGAAGGCCGCGAGCAGCTGCGCGCGGCGATGTCCTATCCGGAGGAATCCGTCGGCGCGCTGATGGACTTCGACATGATGACGGTGCGCGACGACGTCCGCCTCGAGGTGGTGCTGCGCTACCTGCGCCGCTTCGACGAACTGCCGGACCATACCGACAAGCTCTTCGTCGTCGACCGCGAGGACCACCTCAAGGGCATCCTCACGCTCGAGACCCTGCTGATCAACGACCCCGATCGCGAGGTCGCCGAGGTCATGCGTACCGAGCCGGTGATCAGCTTCGTGCCCGAGGACGACGCCGACGACGCGGCCCAGGCCTTCGAGCGCTACGACCTCGTCTCCGCCCCGGTGGTGGATCGCGAGAAACGGGTCATCGGCCGCCTCACCGTGGCCGACGTCGTGGACTACATCCGCGAGGAATCCGAGGCCGAGA
>JBFGUQ010000111.1:0-7271 GCA_041565515.1 Rhodocyclaceae bacterium
CTGGCCGAACGCTACACCACAGACGGACAGGCCCGCGAAGGCGTCCCGATGCCCGCGAGCCTGGTCGGCCTGGACCGCTTCCCCGCGCGTGAGCAGGTCGTCGCCGAACTGGAAAAGAGCGGCGCGCTGGTCGAGGTCAAGGCGCACAAGCTGCAGGTGCCGCGCGGCGACCGCACGAGCGTGGTGATCGAGCCGATGCTGACCGACCAGTGGTTCGTCGCCATGAGCAAGCCCGGCGCGGACGGCAAGTCCATCACCGAGAAGGCGCTCGAGGTCGTGTCCTCGGGCGAGATCCGCTTCTACCCGGAGAACTGGGTCAATACCTACAACCAGTGGCTCAACAACATCCAGGACTGGTGCATCTCGCGCCAGCTGTGGTGGGGCCATCGCATTCCGGCGTGGTACGACGAGGAGGGCCGCATCTACGTCGCCAGCTGCGAGGAAGATGCCATCCGCGCCTGGAAGACCGCCCTCGAGGCCGAAATCGCGCCGCTGCAGGCCGAGGTGCACGCGCGCCAGGCGAAGGGCGAGACCGCGGGCGACTACCCGATTCTGGCCGAGCGCCTGGCCGTACTGCACGCACGCTACGAGGAGGGACGGCTGCGCCAGGAAGACGATGTCCTCGACACCTGGTACTCGTCCGCGCTGTGGCCCTTCTCCACCCTGGACTGGACCGCCGAGTGGCCCGACAAGAGCAACGACGCGCTCGATCTCTACCTGCCCTCGTCGGTGCTCGTCACCGGCTTCGACATCATCTTCTTCTGGGTCGCACGGATGGTGATGATGACCCGGCACATCACCGGCAAGATCCCTTTCAGGCACGTCTATGTGCATGGCCTGATCCGCGACGCGGAAGGTCAGAAGATGAGCAAGTCGAAGGGCAACGTGCTCGACCCGATCGACCTCATCGACGGCATCGCCATCGACGAGCTGGTGCAGAAGCGCACCTTCGGCCTGATGAACCCGAAGCAGGCGCAGAGCATCGAGAAGAAGACGCGCAAGGAATTCCCGGACGGCATTCCCGCGTTCGGCACCGACGCGCTGCGCTTCACCTTCGCCAGCCTCGCCAGCCCCGGACGCGACATCAAGTTCGATCTCGCGCGCTGCGAGGGCTACCGCAATTTCTGCAACAAGCTGTGGAATGCGAGCCGTTTCGTGCTGATGAACTGCGACGGGCAGGATTGCGGCCTCGACCCGCACGCGCCCGACCAGTGCGCACCGGGCGGCTACCTGGATTTCTCCTTTGCCGACCGCTGGATCGTGTCGCGCCTGCAGCGCGCCGAGGCCGACGTGGCGACGCAGTTCGAGGCCTACCGCTTCGACCTCGTCGCCCGCAGCGTCTACGAGTTCGTATGGGACGAGTACTGCGACTGGTATCTGGAACTGGCGAAGGTGCAGGTCCAGACCGGCACGCCGGAACAGCAGCGCGCCACCCGCCGCACCCTGCTGCGCGTGCTCGAGACCGTGCTGCGCCTGGCACACCCGCTGATCCCGTTCATCACCGAGGAGCTGTGGCAGACGGTGGCGCCGCTCGCCGGCCGCAAGGACGCCGACAGCCTGATGCTGGCGCGCTATCCGCAGGCCGACCTGAGCCGCGTCGACGAGACCGCCGAGGCGAAGGTGACGGAGCTCAAGGCGATGGTGTACGCCTGCCGCAACCTGCGCGGCGAAATGAATATCTCGCCGGCACAGCGTCTGCCGCTGGTGGCGGCGGGTGACGCCCCGGCGCTGGCCGTCTATGCGCCCTACCTGGCCGGTCTGGCGAAGCTGTCGGAGGTGCAGGTCGTGTCGGAGATCGCCGCCGACGAACTGGCGCCGGTGGCAGTGGCGGGCGAGACGCGGCTGATGCTGAAGGTGGAGATCGACGTCGCCGCCGAGCGCGAGCGCGTGGCCAAGGAAATCGCACGCCTCGAAGGCGAGGTCGCCAAGGCCGAGGCCAAGCTGGGCAACGCCAGCTTCGTCGAACGCGCACCGGCAGCGGTCGTGGCCCAGGAACGCGAGCGCGTTGCCGGCTTCAACGCCACGCTGCAAAAACTGCGTCCGCAGCTCACCAAACTGGGCGGATAGGGGTCGCGGGTCGGCCGCGAGGCGGGACCGGCCACCTGAGCAGAAAGGAAAACGGGCTGCCCGAGGGCAGCCCGTCTCGTTCTGGAACGATGCGCTGTAGCGCCTACTTGCGCCGCAGGAAGAACTCGAAGGCCTTGTCGGCGGTTTCACCCTGCTTCAGCAGTTCGTTGCCGGTCTGCTTGGCGAAGGCCTGGAAGTCCTTGACCGAGCCCGGGTCGGTCGCCACCACGCGCAGCAACTGGCCGGGCTTGAGTTCCGCCAGCGCCTTCTTGGCCCGCAGGATCGGCAGCGGGCAGTTCAGGCCGCGTGCATCCACTTCCTTGTCGAATTCCATTGAACGTCTTTCCTCTGTTGTTCATCGTCGGCGAATGACGGAATTCTAATGGATGCGGCACGTGGTCGGAAGGCGCCCGCTCAGCGCGCCCGCTCCCGCTTCTGCTCGAGCAGGCGCGTCTTCAGCTCGCGCAGGCGCGCATCCACTGCAGAGAGCTCGTAGAAGTCGCCGTCGGCGGCCTTGCGCGCGATCTCCAGTTGCTCGACCGCAGCGGGCAGGCTGCCCTGCAGCAGATAGACCTCGGCCTGGGCCCGGTGCTGTGCGGTGCGCCTGCCCGACCCGGCGTGTGCGCGCGACAGCAGTTGCCACAGGCGCACGTCGTCGCTGCGCTGGTCCAAGGCCTCGCGCACGCCCGCCGCGGCCTCGGCGTTCATGCCGCCGAGGATGCGTGCATCGGCGAGCGCATAGACCAGGCTGCGGCTGGCGGGGAACTTCTTGCGCGCGGCCTCGAGCGCGCGCACCGCGCCCGCCGCGTCCCTGCGGGCGAGCCGGATCTCCGCATGCAGCGTCTCCAGCCAGGGCGAGGCCGCCATGGTGCGCCGCAGCCTGTCCACCCGCTCCAGGGCTTCGTCCGTGCGCCCGGCACGCAGCAGTGCCCGCGCCAGACCGTACTGCGCCGCTTCGTCGTCCGGACGCTGGGCGAGGCGGACTTCCATGTCCTTCACCGCATCGGCCGGCTGACCGGCGTTGGCACGCAGCTTGGCGCGGACGAAACGGAAGTCGGCGGAATCGAGCACCTGGCGGTAGCGCATTGCCGAGGCGCGGTTCTCCATGTCGGCGATGCGCTCCGTGGTGAGCGGGTGGGTGCGCAGATAGGCCGGTGCGTTGTTCTCGTAGTAACGGCTGGACCGCTGCAGGCGCTCGAAAAACCCCGGCATGCCGCGCACGTCGAAGCCGGCCGACTCCAGGGTCTGCAGTCCGACGCGATCCGCCTCGCGCTCGAAGTCGCGCGTATAGCCCAGTTGCGACTGGATCGCACCGGCCTGGCCGGCGGCGATGGCGGCCTCGCTGACCTGCGAGTTGCTGCGCGCGGCGAGCACGGCCACCAGCAGCGAGGCGATCATGAGCATGGCCGACTGGCTCTGCTTGCCGACGATCTGGGCGATGTGACGCTGGGTGACGTGGGCGATTTCATGCCCCAGCACCGAGGCGAACTCGGACTCGCTCTCGGCCGCGAGAATCAGCCCCGTATGGATGCCGATATAGCCGCCCGGAAGCGCAAAGGCGTTGAGGGTCGGATCCTTGACGACGAAGAAGTCGAAGTCGAGCCCCGGATTGTTGCTCGCCGCCGCGAGCCTGCCACCGAGGCGATTGACGTACTCCTCGGTCTCCGGGTCGTCGAGATAGGCCGCATCGCGCCAGCGGATCTCGCTGATGATCTCCTCGCCGATCCGTCGCTCCGCCGCAAGGGAAAGTTCGGACGCGGCAACGTCACCGAGGTCGGGGAGTTCGATCGCGCGGGCGGGGAACGCGAGCGCGAGGCTGAGCAGGAGGGCGAGGGGTCGGCGCATCATCGGGTGCTATGATACCCGCCCGCGCCAGGCCGTTCCCGGCACCGTGTATCGGCGTGTAGCGGCGCGATCCTGCCCGCCCCGCCACGCCCCGTCAGAGCCGAATATGAGTTCGCAAGCAAGCAGCCCCCTCACCCATTTCGATGCCGACGGCCAGGCCCACATGGTCGACGTCGGCGCCAAGTCGGAGACGCGTCGCGTCGCCGTGGCCACCGGCCGCATCTTCATGCTGCCGGCGACATTCGCCATGGTCGAATCGGGCAGCGCCAGGAAAGGCGACGTCATCGGCATCGCCCGCATCGCCGCCATCCAGGCGGCCAAGCGCACCAGCGACCTGATTCCGCTGTGTCACCCGATCCCGCTCACGCGCGTGGCGGTGGAGTTCGATCTCGACGCCACCGCCGCCGCCATCACCTGCACCGTCACCGCCGAGACGGTCGGCCGCACCGGCGTCGAGATGGAGGCGCTGACCGCGGTGCAGATCGGCCTGCTCACCATCTACGACATGTGCAAGGCGGTCGATCGCGGCATGCGCATGGACGGCATCCAGTTGCTGGAAAAGCGCGGTGGCAAGTCCGGTCACTGGGTGGCAGGCGCCTAGCGCCCGGTCGCGGGCACGGCGCAGCGCTCAGAAGCGCATGCGCCAGGGCAGTTCACCCTGGATGAAGAGGCGCGCTTCTTCCGATTGCGGCCGCGCAAAGAAGCGCTGCACTGGCGTGTGCTCGCACACCCTGCCCGCCGCCATGAAGACGATGTCGTCGCCCAGCCGGGTCGCCTGACCGAGATTGTGGGTCACCATCAGGATGCGGGTGCCTTCGGTACGGATCTCGCGGATGATGCGCTCCACCTCGGCCGTTGCAGACGGGTCCAGGCTGGCAGTGGGCTCGTCGAGCAGCAGCAGCTTCGGTCGCGTGAGCCAGGCGCGCGCCAGCGCCAGGCGCTGCTGCTCCCCGCCCGAGAGCTGGCGCGCACTGTCGCCCGCGCGATGCCCGAGGCCGACGCGTTCGAGCATCGCCTGCGCCGAGGCGCGACGCTCGCTCGCGGACACGTCGAGCGGCCTGAGCCCGAGCGCGACGTTGTCGAGCACCGAAGCCCGCAGCATCATCGGATGCTGGAACACCATCATCACGCCGCGCTCCGGACGCTCCCCTCCGCCCCACTCGATTTCCCCGGCGCTAGGCTCGAGCAGGCCGCAGAGCGCGCGCAGCAACATCGACTTGCCGGCACCATTGGGGCCGAGCACGAGGGTGATGCCCTCGTCGCCGAGTTCGAGTTCGATGCCCGCCAGCACGTCGCGGCCGTTCGGCGCGTAGTGGAGCTTGCGGACTCGCAGGGGAAACAAGGGGTTCATGAGACGAGCCGCCGCCTCAACCGTAGCGCTTCGCCGCCCAGTGGCGCAGGCCGAAGGCCAGGGCGTTGAGCGCGAGGATGATCAGGATCAGCACGAGGCCCAAGGCGATCGCCAGCGGCAGATCGCCCTTGCTGGTTTCGAGCGCGATCGCGGTGGTCATCACGCGGGTGGCGTGGTCGATATTGCCGCCCACGATCATGACCGCGCCTACCTCGCTCATTGCCCTGCCCAAACCGGCGAGCACGGCCACCAGCAACGAATGCCTGCAGTCATGCAGCAGCGTCGTGACGCTCTGCCACCAGGAAAAACGCATCACCTGCAGCTCTTCGGCGTAGCGCTGCCAGGCGTCCTCGACCACCTGGCGCGCGATCGCCGCCATCAGCGGGATCACCAGCAGGGTCTGGGCGACGATCATCGCCGCCGGCGTATAGAGCAGGCCGAGCGTGCCCAGTGGCCCGGATCGCGACAGAAACAGATAGACGATGACGCCGACGACCACCGAAGGCAGGCCCATCATGCCGTTGATCAGCACCGACAGCACATCCTTGCCGGGAAAGCGGCCCACCGCGATGCAGGCCCCCAGGGGCAAGCCGATCAGCGTGCCGAGCGCCACCGCGCCGCCGCTTACCCGCAGCGAAAGGCCGACGATCTCGGCAACCTTGGCGTCGAAGGTCGCGAGCAGGGAGAAGGCGTCGGAGAAGGTGGCGGCAAAGACGGACATCGGCGGGAGGATAAACGAAACCGATGCAGACGCGCCGGTCCGATCAGCCGCCCCCCTTCTGCATCGCGCGGTCGAGCCGGCGCAGCAGGCTGCGCCGCGCGGGCTCGTCGCCGCCGGCGAAGCGGTAGCCCACCAGCAGTTGCGGCAACTCGAACAGGCCGAGGCGGCGCACCCCGGCCGGTTGCAGCGAAATTTCCAGTCGCAGGCCACCATCCTCCACCCATAGCAGCCCGGCTGCCGCCGAGCCGCCAGCGGCGGGCCACGCCGCACGCAGATCGCGCTCGAACGCCGCCGGCGTCGCGGTGAGCTGGCGCTCGAGCTGCTCGGGCACGGGGCCGTTGATGAAGGCCACAGCGCTCAGCCGCCCGCGATCGGCGGCCAGATCGCCAGTTCGTCCCCATCCTCGAGACGTCGCCGCTGGCGCTCGGACGGCGGGATGAAGACGCCATTGACCAGCACCAGGTGCGCGCTGCGCTCGGGCACGCGATAGCGGTGGATCAGTTCGCCGACGGTGACACCCTCCTCGAGCTCGAGTTCGACGCGGTTGCCGGCATTGCCCTGCGGCAGGTAGTCGGACAGCGAGGCGAACAGCTTGAATGCGACCTTGATCACCCGGGCGACTCTCCGCTCAACGCGCCAGCGCCATCGGCTGCTGGCTGCAGGCGACATAGGCCTCGACGAACTGCAGCGGCGCGTCGAGCAGTCGCTGCTTCCAGTCGCCGAGCTTGACCTTGCCGTGAATCAGCCCGCGCAGGGCACCCACATGCTGGGTCAGCCCGATCGAGGTGGCGCCGATCAGCACGTCGTCCTTGAACTGCAGGCTGAGATAGCGGTAGCGCGCCTCATCGATCATCTCGACCCCCTCGCCGCCCTTCTCCGCCTTCTCGCCCCACCACTGGCCGAAGGACGAAGAAATGAGGCCGAGCGTATCGAGCACGTTTATCGCGAGCACGCCGTTGAGACGCGTGTCGCGCTTCCCGTCCGGCTGCGCCATGTTCAGGGCGGCGATCCTCGCCTGGTCCGCTGCGTTGGGCTGGATGGCGGAAACCAGATGCGCACCGGTGAACATGTCCGGTGCCTCGGCGACGTCTCCAGCGGCGAAGATACCGGCCACGCTCGTCTGCATGTGGTCGTCGACCAGCACGCCCTTGGCGACATGCACCGGCGTGCTGTCGAGGAAAGCGGCATTCGGCGCCACGCCGGCAGCGACGATGACGAGGTCGCAGGCGAGCTTGTCGCCGGTCGAAAGTGTCGCCACCAGCGGGGAATCCGCGCCGCGATCGATGC
>JBFGUQ010000112.1:0-7253 GCA_041565515.1 Rhodocyclaceae bacterium
CATTACCACCAGTTGCAGCACCGGCAGCGCGACCGAGGCGACGATAAGGGCGACGATGCCGAGCCAGAGCAGGAAGCGGTTGCGACGGCCACGCGCTTCGTCGAGCATCGGCTTCATCACGCACCGGAACAGGCCGTCGAGCCCGCGCGTGATTCGATCCTGCGTACGCTGCGCCGCGCCGGCGCCGGCGCGGCCGAGCATCTTCTGCGCCAGCCAGGGCGTGACGACGAAGGCGACCACGAGCGAAATGAACATGCCCATCGAGGCATTGATCGGGATCGGGCTCATGTAGGGCCCCATCAGGCCGCTGACGAAGGCCATCGGCAACAGCGCGGCGATCACGGTGAAGGTGGCGAGAATCGTCGGGCCACCGACCTCGTCGACCGCCTTGGGAATAAGCTTCCACAACGCCGAGCCCGGTTCGAGCGTGTGCCAGCGGTGGATGTTCTCGACGACGACGATGGCATCGTCGACCAGAATGCCGATCGAGAAGATGAGCGCGAACAGACTGACGCGGTTGAGGGTGAAGCCCCAGGCCCACGAGGCAAACAAGGTGGCGGCGAGCGTGAGCGAGACCGCGATGCCGACGATCACCGCCTCCCGCCAGCCCAGCGCAAAGAACACCAGCGCGACCACGGCTGCGGTCGCGAAGGCGAGCTTGCCGATGAGTTGCGTGGCCTTGTCGTCCGCCGTCTTGCCGTAGTCGCGGGTGACCGTGACCGAGACGCCTTCGGGGATCAGCGCGTCGCGCAGCGACTCGACTCGGGCGGTCACGGCCTCGGCCACGTCGGCGGCATTGGCGCCGGGCTTCTTGGAGATCGCGAGGGTGACCGCAGGAAGCAGGTCGTCGGCGCCGAGGCCATGCTCGGCCGCGGCGGCACCGGTACCGAACCACACGTATTGCGCGGGGCGGTCGGGGCCGTCCTCGACCCGCGCGACATCACGCAGGAAGACCGGCTTGGCGTCGTGCACCCCGACCACGAGCGCGCGCACGTCCTCTGCCGACTCGAGGTAGGTGCCGGTCTGGACCAGCACCTCGCGGTTGCCTGCCACCAGGCTGCCCGCCGGCTGCGAGGCATTGGCCAGCTGCAGCGCGGCGCGAAGATCCTGCGCGGTGACGCCATGGGCGTTCATGCGCTCGGTGTCCATGTCCACCCGGATGACATGGCCCGGCCCGCCGATGGTGACGACGTCGCGCGTGCCGTCGATGCGCTTGAGTTCGGTCTCGATCGCCCGCGCGACCTGCTGCAGTTCGAAGCCGGCGCGCGCCGTATCGCTGGTCCATAGGGTCAGGCCGAGGATGGGCACGTCGTCGATGCCCTTGGGCTTGATCAGCGGGGTGCCGACGCCCAGATTGGGCGACAGCCAGTCGGAATGGGAATGGACGGTATCGTACAGGCGCACCAGCGCGCTCTGGTTCGGCACGCCGACCGCGAACTGCACGGTGATCACCGCCCCGCCCGGCCGCGATACCGTATACACGTGCTCGACGCCGGCGATGCGCGACAACACCTGTTCTGCAGGCCGCGCCACGAGCGCCTCGACGTCGCGCGCCGACGCGCCGGGGAAGGGCACGAGCACGTTCGCCATGGTCACGTCGATCTGTGGCTCCTCCTCCCTGGGTGTCACCAGGGTGGCGAACAGACCGGCGAGCAGCAGAGCAAGAGCGCAAGCAGCGGCGTGATCGCGTTGCGCTGGAAGGCGGCGGCGGTGCGGCCGGAGATGCCGAGGCGGGACGCCATCTCTACGCTCCCGCCTCAGCGCGCACGGCTGGCCGCGGCGCGGGCCGCGATTCCAGCCTGCACCGGATCGAGCGCCACCGAGTCGCCGCCGGCAAGCCCGGCGAGAACCTCGATGTCGCCGCCGCCCGCCACTTGTCCGAGTCGGACCTGGCGCAGCTTGAAGCCCCCCTGTCCGTCGGCGACATACACGGCCGTCAGTTCGCCCCGCCGCAGGACGGCGCGGGCGGGAATGACCAGGCGGGCGTCTGCCGCCGGCCCGGCCGCCGCGGCGAAGAAGTGCACCCGCGCGAAGCTGCCCGGCAGCACGCCTTCGATGCCGGCCGGCAGGTCGACACGGGCGCGCACGGTGTAGGTGCGCGCATCCGCGGCGGGCAGCAGCGTCACCGCGGCGGCGTCGATCGCACGACCGCTGTCGGGCAGCTCGACGCGGGCCCGCGGTACGCCCGGACCCAGCGCGGCGATGCGCTGCGGCGACAGGTCCACGACTGCGCGCAGCGCGGCGGGATCGTAGATCGTGACGAGTTCGCGCCCCGGTTGCGCCATCTCGCCGTCCTCGACATGGCGGGCGGCGACCACGCCGTCGATCGGGGAGCTCACGACTGCGTGCGCCTGCACCGTCGCGGCCTGGCCGCGGCGGGCATGCGCGGCGCGCAACTGCGCTTCGGCGGCCTGGAAACGGGCAGATGCGGCATCGAGCGCCGACTGGCTGAGGAACTTGCGCTCGACCAGGCCACGCGCGCGTTGGTACTCGGCATGGGCGTTGGCCAGGGCGGTCTCGGCCGCGGCCACGCCCGCCTCCGCAACGGCGACCGCGGCTGCGGCCTCGGCGGCGTCGATGCGCAAGAGCACCTGCCCCTTGCGCACGCGGTCACCGGCGTCCACCGCGAGCTCGAGGATTCGTCCCGGCACCTGCGCGGCGAGGGTGGATTCGCGCACCGCCTCGATCGTCGCCTCGCTGACGACGGCGCGCGCCGCCGCACGGGCCTCGACAAGCACGGTCGGTACCTGGGCGCCGGCACTCCCTGGCGCGAGCAGGGCCAGCAAGGCAAGGGCGGGGATGAGGGTTCTATTCATGAATATCAGTATATTCTGATATTCATGTTCGTCAAGCGCCGCATCTCGGAAACCGCGCGCTCAGGCGCTCGGCCGCGGACACGAGGTGACGGCGCCGGCCGATGCCCCTCGCCCGGCGGCCGGCGCGGAGCGCTTCAGCCGGTCAGCATTGCTCCAGACAGCTGCGCGCGTAGTCCGCCATGGCGGCGACGACGGCGTCGGCCTCGCCTGCCGCCCGGGCCAGTGAGATCTCGCAGTCGGGATGGCTGCGTCGGGCTTCGTCCAGCAGCAGCGGCAGGTCGCGCTTGAGGTGGCCGCCCTGGGCGAGAAAGACCGGCACCACGGCAATCCGGCTGGCGCCGCCCGCGGCGAGTGCCGCGATGGCGTCGGCCAGGTTCGGGCTCATGAACTCGAGGAAGGCGAGTTCGACGCTCAACCCGGGGGCGTCGGCCAGCATGCGTGCGCGGACGCGACGCATCGGGCCCGCCCACTCGGGATCGCGTGCGCCATGGCCGAACAGCACCACGGCTTGGGTATCGGTCTGCGGTGTTCCTTCCATCTCGCTCTCCGTCCTCTCAGCTGGTCCGCGCGCGCCCCGCGCGCAGCAGGTATTCAATGGCTCTCGCCGCACAGAAAAGGCCGACGCTGGCAGTCACCGCGACGCTCGAACCGTAGCCCGCGCAAGCCAGCCCCTGGGGGCCGGAGACGGGCACGGCCGCATCGTCGCCCGCAGGCAAGGCGCAGCTCTCGTCCTCGGCAACGGGAAAGCGCAGCGGCTCGGTGGAATAGACCACCTCGACGCCGAACTTGCGCCTGGGGTCGCGCGTGAAGCCGTGTTCCTTGCGCAGACGCGCCCGCACCTTCGACAGCAGCGGGTCGTGCTCGGTGCGGGCGAGATCGCCCACGCAGATGCGCGCCGGGTCGAGCTTGCCGCCCGCCCCGCCGGCCATGATCAAGGCCAGCCCGCGGCCGTGACAGGTCCTTGCGATCGCCACTTTCGCACGCACGTTGTCGATCGCATCGACGACGGCATCGAAGCCGACGAGAAGCTCGGCGGCGTTGTCCGGGGTGAGGAAGTCCTCGACGGTGTCGACGCGGCACAGGGGGTTGATGTCGGCGATGCGCTCGGCCATCGCCTGCACCTTGGCCTGTCCGAGCGTGCTGTCGAGCGCATGGGCCTGGCGGTTGATGTTCGATTCGGCGACGTGATCGAGATCGACCAGGCTCAGCCGCCCCACCCCGCTTCGCGCCAGCGCCTCCGCCGCCCACGACCCGACCCCGCCGACACCGATCACGCATGCGTGCGCCGCGGCCAGCGCCCGCGCCGCACCAAAGCCGTACAAGCGGTCGATGCCGCCGAATCGGCGGCCGGCATCGACCTCGGGCGCCTCCGTCAGTGTGTCGTACATCGGATTCCTTGCGACAGCGCCTTCAGGCCAGCTCCGCTTCCTTCATGCGCACCCGGTCCAGCCACACGCCGAGCCCCTGGGCGTTGAGCTCGAGATCCATCCGCAGCAGTTCGAGCGCCTCGTCCTCGGACAAGGCCCAGCTCTGGCGGGAGGTTTCCTCGCGGACCACCTGCTCGAGTCCGGCCAGGATCTCGACATGGCGCGCGACGCCGTCGCCACGGGCGGCGCGGGCCACGGCGACCATGGTGTCGATGAGGCGGTGCAGGTCCGCTGCCAGGCGTTCGACCTCGGTGACGCGGCTGTAGTGGGTCAGGTACATCGCCTGCGGATACATGCCGAGCATGCGATCGATCGACGCGTGCATGGCATCGGGGTCGAAGTGCGTCGGCGTGGTCGTGGGAAAGATGAACGGCCGGCCTTCGACGTCGAGTTCGCGGTAGGACAGACCGAAGGTGTCGCCGGTGAAGAAGGCGCGTGCCGTCTCGTCCCAGATGCAGACATGGTGGCGCGCATGGCCCGGGGTGTCGAAGACGCGAAAGCGCCGGCCCGCCAGCTCGATCTCGAGCCCGTCGGTGGCGGCGACGATGCGCTCCGGTGCGACCGGCACCAGCCGGCCATACAGCTCGAAGGCACGTTCCACGCCGTATACGGCGGCCGTTCCTTCCCACAGCATGGCCGGATCGGCCATGTGGCCGACGCCGCGCGGATGCACCAGCAGGCGCGCATTGGGGAAGGCACACATCAGGCTGCCTGCACCGCCGGCATGGTCGAGGTGGATGTGGGTGAGCATTACCCAGTCGACCGCCTCGGGCACGACCCCGAGGCAGGCCAGCGCCTGCAGGACGCGAGGCACCGAGGCGTTGGTGCCGGTATCCACGACAGCGGCACGGCCCTGATTGACCACCAGATGGATGGCCGCGAGCTGCGGCCGACCATAGCCCGAATCCACCGCATAGATACCGTCCGGATGGGCGATCATGTGCTGCATGATTCCTCCTCCTGATTCAGCCCCGAGTGCCCATGCTAGGGCCGGCCGCGATCTTCGCCGCGGTCGCCCGTCACACCGGCTGCGAGATGCCGATCGGGGTCGCGTTCAGTTCAGAACGGGATGTCGTCGTCGAAGTCGCCGAAGCCGGACGAACCGCCCGACTGCGGCTTGGCTGCGGCCGGTGCCGGCGCCTGGGCGCGCGGGGCGGGCGTGTCGAAGCCGCCGCTGTTGTCGCCTCCACGCATCGGCGCCTCGCCGCCTTCGCGACGGCCGAGCATCTTCATTTCGTCGCCCCGGATCTCGGTGGTGTACCGATCCTGCCCGCTCTGATCCTGCCACTTGCGCGTACGCAGGCTGCCCTCGACATAGACCTGGCTGCCCTTCTTGAGGTACTGCCCGGCAATCTCGGCGAGCTTGCCGAAGAACACGACGCGGTGCCATTCGGTGGCCTCGCGGCGCTCGCCGGTGCTCTTGTCGCGCCAGGTCTCGGTGGTCGCGAGGCGAATATTGCAGATCGCGTCGCCCGAGGGGGCAAAGCGGTTCTCCGGATCGGCGCCGAGGTTGCCGACCAGAATGACTTTATTGACGGATGCCATCCGGTTCTCCTAGGTGTTCGGATACGACGCGCCACGCGCGTCGGACGTGATTGTCAACTGCCGGCCGGCGCGGGCATCGCGCGAACCGGGGGTGGATTCATGCTTGCCGCCAGGGCAAGCCACAGCAGCGCCAGCGTGCCGCACACCAGGCTGACCGCCCCGCCGCCATAGTGCTGGCCCAGCCAGCCGCCGAGCACGCCGCCGAGGAACAGGCCGACCGACTGCAGGGTGCCGTAGATGCCGAGCGCGGTCCCCTTCGCGTGGGCCGGCGCGATGCGCGAGATCCACGACGGCTGAGTGGCCTCGAGGACGTTGAAGGCGACGAAAAACAGCGTCAGCAAAAATGCCAATGGTATCAGGCCGTCGCCAAAAAGCCACAGCCCGAACTGGACCAGCGCCAGCAATGCGACCGCGCCGTTGAAGATGGGTTTCATCAGGCCGCGCCGCTCGGCGACGATGATGGCCGGCACCATGACCACGAAGGAGAGCAATACCGCCGGCAGATACACTTTCCAGTGCTCGGAGACCGGCAGCCCGCCACTCGCGACCAATGCCGCCGGCACCATGACCCACATCGTCGTCTGGATGAGGTGCAGGGCGAACACGCCGAAATTGAGCCGCATCAGCTGGCCGTCGCGCAGGACGTCGATGAAGCGTCCACCGGTGGCGCGGGGCACCGGCGCCGCATCGGGCACCACCCAGAGCAACACGCCCATCGCGCCCACCGCGAGTGCGGCCGTGAGCCAGAAGATGCCGCCCATGCCGATCGTCGCATAGAGGATCGGTGCAGCCACCATCGACAGCGCAAACACCAGACCGATGCTCGAGCCGATCATCGCCATGATCTTGGTGCGGTGCTGGTCGCGCGTGAGGTCGGCCGCCAGCGCGGTCACGGCGGCGGAGATTGCGCCCGCACCCTGCAGCACGCGGCCGACGATGATCATGTGGATGCCGTCGGCGGTGGCGGCGACGGCGCTGCCGATGGCGAACAGGGCGAGGCCGAAGATGATCACCGGCTTGCGTCCGAAACGGTCCGAGGCGGCGCCGTAGGCGATCTGCAGGAAGGCCTGGGTGAGCCCGTAGGCGCCGATGGCGAGCCCGACCAGCGTCAGGTTGTCGCCGCCCGGGATCCCCGCCGCGTGCACCGCGAACACCGGCAGGATCAGGAACAGGCCCAGCATGCGCAGCGCGAAGATGGCCGCGAGGCTGATGCCGGCGCGGCGTTCGTCGGCTGTCATCGGATCGCGCGTGGAAACAGGCATGCGGACAACGGGCTCGAAATCGGGAAAGAACGAGATTCTAACATTGGCCCACGCGGCGCTTCTCTCTTATAGTTTCAGGTTCGCCTCTGCCCTTCGCTTGCTGCCGCTCATGGACGAAATCCGCATCCGCGGTGCCCGCACCCACAATCTGAAGAACATCAGCGTGGACCTGCCGCGCAACCGGCTTACGGTCATTACTGGCC